>DATGJA010000267.1:0-5764 GCA_035295445.1 Polyangiaceae bacterium
GTCATGGGAGGCGGTGGCGGTGGCGGGGGGGGCGGCGCCGTTTGCGTCTGCGGCTGCGTCGGGGGAGGGACCGGAGAGGACGACGAACCCGACGGCGAATCAGGCGCACCCGCGTCCTTCGACGGCTCGCCGTCCTGTTGGACGACCTTCGCGAGAACAGCCGTGCCGGCGCCCAACGCGCAGGCGGCCGCGACGACGTAGACCCACTTCAACCCGCGGCGCGAGGACGGTGCCCGGGGGATCACATGCGCGGCATCGGACGGCCCGCGCGCGCGGATGGCCCGGATGGCGTCGACCAGCCGACCGATGTGCATCTTGAAGTCGTTGCCGGAGTCGATCGTGGCCGCCTGCCGCCGGAGGAGCGGGAGCAAGCTCTCCGGGATTTGATCCGGCCTTGGCAGCTCGGCGCGCTCGACGAGCACGGGGATCACCGGGATCGATCGCGCGAGCACCGTCTCGAGCTCGAGGCGCACGAAATCGCCCTCCTGCTGCAAGCGGTCGGAGAGCCAGGCCCGCCCGACGATGACGATGCAAATATCGCATTTCGCCAGCGCTTCTCGCACGTGCTGCACGAAATCGGACCCGAGGGGGATGCTGTCGATGTCTCGGTAGACGTCCTCGTCGCCGAACACCAGCCGGAGATGGTCGTCGATGCGCCCCGTGATGGCCTGCGAGTCCTCGCGACGATAGCTGATGAAAATGGCCACCGCGCCCGCGAGACTATCAGCGGTGCCCGAGGCGGTCGAACCGGACTCGGCGACCTCGCGGGCTCCCAAAAGAAATGACTATGTGGCTGGACTCTGTGGCTGGAAGACAGCCCGCGCGGCCATTGCGCAGACAGGGAGGATCCCATGCACGGAGCGGGTGATGGGCGGGAGGGGGGTCAGCGGCCGTGAGGGGGGGGCGCGCGCGCGTACAAATTGGGCCGTTGGCCGCGCTCGCCCTCGTTTGGTGCGCCGGCTGTCCGATCGGCAGGTACTCGCCGAATGGCCAGCCCCCCGAGGCGGGGGCCGAATGCGGAGACCTGCGGACGGACCCACACAATTGCGGGACCTGCGGACACGACTGCGGGGGAGGCGCCTGCCAGGACGGCTTTTGTGGACCCCTCGCGCCGGGGATCCTGGCGACCGGCCTGGGACAGCCGGGCCCCATCGTCCTGGACGATGCCGCCGTCTACTGGGCGAACCTCTCGCCGCCCGCGATCCTGAGGTGCGAAAAGACCGGGTGCGGAAACGCTCCGACGGTCCTCGCTCGAGGCTACCAGGCGGCCGCGACGAACCTCGTCCTCCACGACCATGCCGTCTACTGGGGCGCTGACTCCGCCCTCTACGTCTGCCCGACCGCTGGGTGCGGGGGGGCGCCGAAGCGCCTGCCGGTCGACGGGCTCGTCGGACAGGTCGCCGTAGCTCAGAACGGAGACGTCTATTTCGTCCAGCAATTCGTCCGGAGCTCGGGCGTGGGCGAGTGTCCGGCCGCCGGTTGCAACGGTGGGACGCAGGTCGGGTGGATCCCCGCCTCGGGAGTTCCCTACCAAGCTGACATGTTCGCGCCCAACGCGGTCGCGATCGCGATCGATGCGACGAGCTTGTACGTGCTGGGCGCCACGTTGTTGCCGGGCATCCTGACGACGTGCGCCCTCGACGCGTGCGCGACGACGTCGCGGTCGCTCTTCATCTCCCCTCAGGGCGGCTTTCGGGTCGTCGCTTTGGACGAGAACAACGTCTATCTGGTCCTGTCGGACCCACCGAACGGAGCGCACATCGAGCTCGTTCCGAAGCAGGCGAACCCCCGCGGGGGCTTTCCGATGGCCGGCGCCGACGCGACGGTCGCTCTCGTCACCGGCCTGAACGAGCCGTCGGCGGTCGCCGTAGACGGGATCTCCGTCTACTACGCCGACCGCGGGGAGTCGACGGACGCGGGGGTCCTCCCTTCCGGTGCGGGCAGCATCGGCAAGTGTCCCGTGTCCGGATGCGGCGGGTCTGCGCAGATCGTGCAGGACTTCGTCAATCAGCCGGCGGGCATCGCCGTCGACGACACGAGTGTGTACTGGACCGAGCAGATGACGACCTCCGATCCGCTCTCGGGCCGCGTCGTCTTTCGCCCGAAATGACGTCGCGAAGCATCTTTCGTTTTGGTCTCAGCCGGTCGGTGGGGCGCTGTTGATCGCCCATTGTGCGGCGAAAGCTCGCTTGTACGCGGGACGTGCTTCGCCGCGTGCGACGTAGGCGGAGAGGTTCGGAAATTCGTCCAGGATGCCGGATGATCTCAGCCGGAGCAGCACCGACACCATCATCAGGTCACCCGCGCTGAACGCACCATCGAGCCAGTCGGCGTTGCCAAGCCGAGCGGAGAGTTGCTTCAACCGACCTCGGACACGCTCCTCGACCAAAGGCAAGCGTTCCTTGCTCCAAGGTTTGTCGCCCTCCAGCAGCCTGGCGGTCGCGAGTTCGAGGATCGGCGGTTCCACCGTGTTGAGCGCCGCAAACATCCAAGTGATCGCCCGCGCCCGTGCATTGGGATCGTCCGGCAGCAGGCCCGTATGGAGCTCGGCGATGTGAAATACGATCGCCCCGGACTCGAACAGCGCGAGATCGCCTTCCTCATAGGTCGGAATGGAGCCGAAGGGATGAAGCGCCAGATGCGCGGGTTGCTTCATCGCGCGAAACGAAACGAGGCGAACCTGGTAGGGTTGGCCCACTTCCTCGAGCGCCCAGCGAACGCGCGTATCGCGCGCCAGTCCCTTGCCGCCATCGGGTGAACGCTCAAACGCGGTAATGGTGACGGTCATCGAAAGGCTAGCGGAAAGTGCTCCCCGTGTCTTGATTGTACGGGGCCGCCTGCCACGCCGCCGGGGTGAGGAGCTTGCTCCCCTGATCGGGGGCCAAGAACATCCATGGGCCAGTGTACGTGTTGTTCTTGAAGACGTTGTTCTGATGAAACGCGATGTTCTGATCGATCGCCTGGCTGGTCGAGAACGTCGCCTGCACCGAGCAGTACTGGTTCTTGGACGCGTCGGCCGAACACTTGCCGTTGGCGTCGTACGTGAAGCTGTTGCTCGAGACAGTCACGTTCTGCGTGTTCCAGCGCTGGTTGCCGTCGGCGTCGACCTCCGTGTAGAGCGGCGTCGTGCCGCCGCAAGACGAGCAGCCGTCCTTCGTCCCGCAGCAGCGGGTCGCGTTCTGGTAGAGCACGACGCCGTCGGCGTTGTCGACGAACGTGTTGCCGGTGACGAGGAGAACCCCGTTGACGTCGACCCCCCCCATCATGACGGCTGCGCCCGCGTCGTAGCCGCCCGACTCGGAAACGTAGACGGCCGGCTCGGGAAAG
The DNA here is from genome assembly GCA_035295445.1 of Polyangiaceae bacterium. Taxonomy (GTDB): domain Bacteria; phylum Myxococcota_A; class Polyangia; order Polyangiales; family Polyangiaceae; genus Palsa-1150. Next base: position 3,328 of record DATGJA010000267.1, read on the forward strand.
TCGGCGGTGCTCGCGTTTCCCAGGATGCCGTTGCCACGGAGGACGTTGTTGCGAATGACGGCGTTGTAGCTGATCTCGTACATGATCGCTTCGGCTTCGCTGTTTTCGATCGCGTTGCCGTCGATCAGAAAGAACGAGTTGTTCGTGTCGACCCAGAGGCCCACGCTCCCGTTGTCGTGAATCCAGTTGTTCGTGATGGTGCCGTTGGTCGACGTGAAGAACTTCATCCCGCCCGAGCAGCCGCAGTTGTGCTTGGCCTCGTACCCGACGGCGTTCGATGCGACCTCGTTGTGGTCGACCGTGAAGCCCTTGGCGCCGTCGGACGAGATGCCGGTCTGCGCGTTCCCGGTCAGGCAGTTGAACCGGACGACATCCCCGTCGCCGACCTCGATGCCGTTCGCTCCGCCCATCGTATCGGGGTTGTCCCGAATCGTGCTGTATTCGATCGTCCAGTTGGCGCCCTGCCCCTGATTGACGATCCCGTTGTTCTGCGGACCGGCGAAATGCTGGATCGTGAGATACTCGATCGTCACGTTCTTCGCGTGATCGTTGAGACCGAAGGCCACCGGCTGGCTGTTCGATCCGTCGATGACGGCTCCCGGCGCGCCGATGAAGGTGTCCCCGTCCTGAGGGTCGATCGACGCGCTGATCGAGTAGGTGCCCGCGGTGAGATAGTACGTGGTTCCGGCGGGGTGACTCGAGACGGCCGCCTGGATCGTGGAGGCGCCGGGGGACACGCTCACCGCGCCCGCGGGAGCGGCGGTGGGGCCCGAGAGCATGCTCGACCCGCATACCGCCGCCGGCGTCTGCCCGCCCGCGTCGCCCCCCCCTCCCTCGGGTGCCGCCTGTGCGCCCGTCTCTCCGCCGGCGCCGCCGCCTTCGCCGCCGCCGACGCCACCTTGGGCGTCGACCGCGCCCGTTGAAGACCCGTCCGGGGCGGCGGTCCCCGCCTCCGGAGCTTCGGACCCCGGCGCGCTCGAGTCGGGGACGGTCGCCGGGTTGCTGCCGCCGCTGCCGCACGCGGCCACGTGCAACAGCAAGGCGAACGCCATCGACTCGGTCCGACGCACGAGGAGCATCGTACCCCTTACGCCCCGTTCGAGGAACCGTAACCGCCATTTCACGGTCGCAGCTTGGTGACGAAGAAGCTCTGCGTCGATCCGGCGAACGTGGTCCCGACGATGAGGACGTTGCCGGACGGGTCGACGGTCATCCCCGAGAGCTCGTCGTCGTCGGCGCCGCCCCAGCGGAACGCCGATCGCAAGGTGCCCGTCGCATCGAACACGCGGACGGATACGTCTGCCCGGAACGTCGACGGCCGCCCCCATGGTGGTTTACGGAAGCATGATTCGCCCGGGAGCCGAGCTGGATCCGTTGACCGTGTGGCACAAGTTGCAGTCGCCGCTCGTCTGCGCCGCGCTCATCGCGCGCTCCGCGCCGCCGGAGACGACCTTGGCGTGGAAGGGCGTCGCGACCCGCTGGTTCGAGTAGAAGTTGCCGGCGCTGTTGACCGTCAACGTCAGCACGCCGCCGTTCGCGTCGGTGATGACGACGGTGGCCCCGGACGCCCCCGCCCCGTTGCAGTCGTCGGGCTCGTGGGCAGTCTTGTAGACGGTCCCGGCGATCGAAAAGGTGGGCGCCTCCCCCCCCGAGCTGGAGTGGCAAGAGATGCACGCACCGCCCGGCTTCATGCGTGGATTGCCGTCCGTACCGGCCGTCCACATGGTGCCGCTCGAGCACTGAAGGGGCGTCGCATAGGGGCTCGCGACGGCGCCTGCGTCGATTCCGCCGCACGCCCCCTGAGGTTCCCCCGCGCTTACCCACCCCTGCAAGGTGGCGATGTCCTGGGCCGTTGGGGGGCTGTTGCCGGCGGGGGGCATCGGCATGGTCGCGGACTGCATCCGCGTGATGGAGAGCGCCGCGACGGTCACGCCGGGGTTCGTCTTCGCCGGCGCCGTGAGGTCGGCGTACGTCTCGAGCGGCATCGGCGCGCCCCCTGCGGGGGGAGACGAATGACACGCGACGCACTTCGACTGGAGGATCGACGCGACGTCGCACGGCAGCCCCATCCCGGGGACAGCGCTTCCACCGTCCGCGCCGGGAAGAACCCCCCCGCCGTCGGCGTCGACTGTGCTGTTCAGGATCGCCGCGGGCCCCGGGCTCGCGCCAGGGCCGTCCATGTGCGGAGAGGCGGGCGACCCCTCTCCGCAACCGAGGGCCGCCGAGGCGACGAGGGCGAGGGTTGCCCGCCGCGCTCGGGGGACTTCGACGAATTGCATCCGAGGCCCGCCTCGCAAGCCGCAGACCATCGCGACGCGGCCCGGCGCATCCTCGCGGGACGAGCCATTCCGCAGCGGATTTCCTCGAAGCGTGACGCGGAGCCGCGTTCGAGCGGGGTGATCGAACGGATCAGTGGGATCGATCGTTGCCGTGCGAC
>DATGJA010000268.1:0-3574 GCA_035295445.1 Polyangiaceae bacterium
TAGATCGAAAAGAGCAGGCCAAACGTGCGCGAGGCGGCGCCGAGGTCGTCGCCGAGGAAGCTCGCGACGAGCCGCGGGCCCACCGGGATGATGAGGCCGACGCCCAACGTGTCGAGGAGGACCGTCACGAACACGAACGCCGTGCTGCCGCGCCGCGTCGATTCGCTCACCACGCGGCTCATGGATAGCGAAAGTTCTGCCGGACGCCCCTCCTCAAAAACCCGGGGCTTCCGGTTCGGCCTGGATTGACGATCGGCTCCAGGGGCGCGACGGTACATGAGTGGAGCTCCTGCCATGAGAAAGCAGTCCTTCCAGCGGCGCGACGCGACGGGCCACCTCGAGCCGAAGTACGCGGCGGACCTGAGGTCACGGATTCGTCGGAGCTCATCGCCTCCCGAGGACGTCGCCTTTCTAGCGCGCGCGAAGAGCCTCGATCCTTTGGCCGAGGCGCTGGGCGAAGAGTTCCTCGCGACGGCGACGACCGGCGAGGCCGTGGCGGTCGAAGAGCTCAACCAGATCGTCCCGGAAGACGAGGGCGGGCCCTTCGTGACGACGCCGGCGCGAAAGGAGTTCGCCCGCGGGCGCGACGCCTCGAATCCGCGCGGCTCGACGCGGGAGCCCTTTCCGACCGCGCTCGGCTCCGACGGCGAGGATCAGGACTGAGCCAGGCGCTCGAACGCCGGGCGAGTCATGCGGAAGATGCGCCACTCGTCCATGAGCGTCGCCCCGAGCGATCGGTAAAAAGCGATCGCCGGCTCGTTCCAGTGAAGGACGGACCACTCGAAGCGGCCGCATCCTCGCTCCACCGCGATCCCGGCCAGCCGGCCCAAGAGCGCGCGCCCGTGACCGCGACGCCGGTATTCGGGGAGGACGAAGAGGTCCTCGAGGTACAGCCCCGAGCGGGCGAGAAACGTCGAATAGTTGTGGAAGAAGAGCGCGAAGCCGACGACCTGTGCCGCATCGTCGGCGACGATCGCCTCCACGTTCGAGCGGCGCTCCGTCCCGAATAACCCCGCCCGAAGCGTCTCTTCGGTGGCTGTGACCTCCCCCTCGAGGTGTTCGTACTGCGCGAGCGCCCGGATGAGGAGGTAAATGGCCGGGACGTCGGCGGAGGTGGCGGGGCGAATCATCGGGCCCTAAAGTACCTTGCCTCCATGACGGCCGCGCCCACGACCGCTCACAAAGTCCGCATCCTGATGGCCAAGCCCGGCCTCGACGGCCACGACCGGGGCGCGAAGGTCGTCGCGCGGGCGCTGCGCGACGCCGGGTTCGAGGTCGTCTACACCGGCCTGCACCAGACGCCGGAGATGATCGCGACCGCCGCGGTGCAGGAGGACGTCGACGCCGTCGGAATGTCGATCATGAGCGGGGCGCACAACACGCTCTTCCCCGCCGTGATCGAGGAGCTCCGAAAGCGCGGAGCAGACGACGTGGTCGTGTTCGGCGGCGGCATCATTCCGGACGCCGACTTCGATCGCCTCAAGGCGGCCGGGGTGAGCGGCGTGTTCACCCCCGGGACGTCGCTCGAGGCGATCATCCAGTGGGTCAAGGAGAACGTCCGCTCGCGCGAGTGACGCCGTATCGATCCACGTCGCCGCGCTCCAAGGGCGAGACTATGATGGCCGAGCCTTGCGCTCTGCTCGCCTGCGGAATCGAGGATCGCTCGGATGAACGACGGTGACCTCGTCCTCCCCGTCGCGCCGGGCGATCTCGTCGGGGGCAAGTACCGCGTCGACCGCATCCTCGGCGCGGGGGGGATGGGCGTCGTCGTCGCGGCCACGCACGAGCAGCTCGACCGACGCGTCGCCCTGAAGTTCCTGCAGGCGAGCGTCGCGCTCCGCGGCGAGATCGTGCAGCGTTTCTTGCGCGAGGCGCGGGCCGACGTGAAGATTCAGAGCGAGCACGTCGCCCGCGTGATCGACGTCGGCACCCTCGACTCCGGCGTGCCGTACATGGTGATGGAGTACCTCGACGGGGAAGACCTCGCGCAAGTCCTCGCCAGGCGCGGTCCGCTCGCGGTCGACGAGGCGGTCGACTACGTGCTGCAAGCCTGCGAGGCCGTGGCGGAGGCGCACTCGCTCGGCATCGTCCACCGCGACGTCAAGCCCGCGAACCTCTTCCTGGCGCGGCGGCCCACCGGCCACCCCGGCGTCAAGGTGCTCGATTTCGGGATCTCGAAGGTCTCGTCGAGCGTCGGCGACGACGCCATCACCAAGACGTCGTCCGTCATGGGGTCGCCCGGGTACATGTCCCCGGAGCAGATGGTCGACGCCAAATCGGTCGACGCTCGATCGGACGTGTGGTCGTTCGGCGTCGTGCTCTACGAGATGCTCTCAGGGCGCCTCCCCTTCACGGGCGACTCGATGCCGGCGCTCGTCGCCGCCATCCTCCAGAAGGTGCCCGAACCACTGGGCGCCCTTCGCGCCGACGTCCCGCCCGCGTTGCAGGCGGTCGTCGACCGTTGCCTGCAGAAGCAACCTGCGGGCCGGTTCGCGAACGTGGCGGAGCTCGCGCGAGCGATCGTCCCCTTCGGACCGTCGCGCGCGTACCATTCGGTCGAGAGGATAGAACAAGTGCTCGGCTTGAGCGGCCCGCCACGCACGGCCGCCGGCACGGTGTCGTTCAGCCCCGCCGTCTCGGACCCGGGGACGTTGCTGCCAACGACCTCGCACGCCGCGCGCCGCACCGCGGGCGCGTTCGTGATCCCGGGCGTGTTCCTCGCCGCGGGCGTCGCGGTCGCGGTCTTCTTCGGAGTCCGGGCCTCCAGGCCGCCCGCCGTCTCGGCTTCGGCGGCGCCCGCCGCTTCCCAAAGCGTGGCCACGCCGAGGGCGGTGACGACGCCTCCGTCGGCGGCGCTCCCCGTCGAGCCATCGCCCTCTGCGTCGCTCGCTCCTTTGGAAGACTCGGCGGTGGTCGCGCCCCGCGCGGTCCCGACGCCCGTCCGAAAGCCGCCGTCCCCCGCGACGCCGGGTAAGCAAGAGACCCGCCCGGCTTCCGCCCAAGCCGCGTCCCCCTCGGCCTCCGCACCCGCGTGCAAGATCGTCAGCTACTTCGACGCGGACGGTCAGAAACACTTCCGGCAGGAGTGCCCATGAGAGGAGTCCGGGTGGGGTGTTCCGTCGTCGCCGCGGTGTGGCTCCTCGCGGCTCCCGCGCGAGCCGACGACGCTGCGTGCGTGGCGGCCACCGAGACATCCCTCGGCCTGCGCAAGCAGGGCAAGCTCCACCAGGCGCTCAAGGAGCTGGCGGCTTGCGCCGAGCCGAGCTGCCCCGCCGAGATCAAGACCGAGTGCTCGCGCCGCATCGCGGAGATCGACGACGCGATGCCGACCCTCATCCTCGCGGCCAAGGACGGCACCGGCAACGACCTGACCGCCGTCGCCGTGTCGATGGACGGCGCGCCGCTCGTGGGCATGCTCGACGGGCGGGCGATCGCGATCGACCCGGGAGAGCATAGCTTCCGGTTCGAGGCCGCCGGACAACCGGCCCTCGACAAGAACTTCGTCGTGCGCGAGGGCGAGAAGGACCGCCGCGAAACCGTCGTCATCGGGCCTCCGGCGCCCGCGCCCGCGCCC
>DATGJA010000269.1:0-9048 GCA_035295445.1 Polyangiaceae bacterium
TCGGCCGCGCGCGAACTGCTCGCGGGGCTGGCGCCGACGGGCGCGTCCTTCGTGCAGATCCTCCTGCCCGACCGCGTGGCGGTGCTGCGCGCTCGACCCGGGGAGCCCTCGTGACGTCGAGACGCGAACTCCCCGCGGCCGCGGAGTCGTGCGGCGACATCGAGGCTCCGGCCGCGGAGCCCACGGACGCCCAGTTCGAGGCCCTGCGCGGGGTCATCCGCCGCACCGCGGGGATTCACCTCGGCGATTCGAAGAAGGCGCTGCTCCGGGGACGGTTGGCTCGACGACTCCGCGAGCTCGGTCTCCGCTCGTTCGGCGACTACCTGCGGGTCGTGAGGGCGGACCCCGACGAACGCGACGCAATGATCGATCGCATCACGACCAACGAGACGAGCTTCTTCAGGGAGCCGGGGCACTTCGCGTATCTCGCAGAGACGCTGTTGCCCGCGTGGCAAGCCGCCGCGAACGCCGGAACCCGGCGTCGCGAGGTGCGCATGTGGAGCGCCGGCTGCTCCACCGGCGAGGAGCCCTATTCGCTGGCGATGACCCTCCTCGATCGACTGGGTCCGGAGCAAGGGTGGTCCGTCGAAATCCTGGCGACCGACGTCTCGACGCGGGTGCTCGAGGTCGCGCGCGAGGCGACGTGGCCTATCGACCGGGCGCGCGAGATCCCGCAGGACCTGGCGCGAAAATTCATGCTCCGGGGATTCGGCACCAAGGCGGGGGTCATGCGGGCGGCGCCCGAGCTGCGACGCGTCGTCCGCGTCGAGCGGCTGAACCTCAGCGCAGAGGGCTACGCCGTCGGCGCGCCTTTCGACGTCATCTTCTGCCGCAACGTCCTCATCTACTTCGACGCCGAGCAGAAGGAGCGGGTCGTCGGGCGCCTCGCGGCGTGCCTCGCGACGGACGGTCACCTCTTCGTCGGGCACGCCGAGAGCATCCGCGGACCCTCGGCGCTCACGTGCGTCCGGCCGACCGTGTACGCGGCCGCGCGGACCGCTCGTTCCGCGAAGGGGGCGCCGTGAGCTCGACCGAGAGACGCGGGGTGCGAGTCCTGGTCGTGGACGACTCGGCGCTCGTGCGTGAGGTCCTCCAGCGGGTCCTTGGACGCGATGGCTCCCTGTCCGTCCTGACCGCGGCGGATCCTCTCATCGCGGCCCGCAAGATCGAGGCGTCGCGCCCGGACGTGATCCTGCTCGACCTCGCCATGCCGCGCATGGACGGCTTGTCCTTCCTTCGCAAGCTGATGGCGGAGGACCCGGTTCCGGTCGTCGTCTGCAGCGCGATGACCGACGGCGCGGAGCTCGTCATGAGGGCCCTCCACGAGGGCGCCGTCGACGTCGTGAAGAAGCCCGTCCTTGGCGTCCGTGGGTTCCTCGAAGACTCGGTCACCACGCTGGTCGATGCCGTGCACGCCGCCGCCCAAGCGAGGGTGTTGCGCCGTGGAATCCCTCGATTGCCGACCGCGACGCCGCAGACGCCGCACCACGCGACCGCACGGCCGGCAAGTCCGAGGCCGGAGACGCTGGTCGCGGTGGGGGCTTCGACGGGGGGCACGGAAGCGCTCGCCGTGGTCCTGGGCGCGCTCCCCACGGACGCGCCCGGGCTCGTCGTGGTGCAGCACATGCCCGAGGGGTTCACCGATTCGTTCGCGCGCCGTCTCGACGCGGCGAGCCGCGTCAGCGTGAAGCAAGCCGCCGACGGGGACCGGGTCGAACCCGGCCGGGTGCTCATCGCGCCCGGCGACCGCCACGTGGTCGTCCAGCGAGAGAGCGGCGAGTGGCGAGTGAGGATCGTCGACGGCCCCCTCGTCGCGCGACACCGCCCGAGCGTCGACGTACTGTTTCGCTCGGTGGCCGCGGCGGCCGGGCCGTCGGCGGTGGGCGTCATCCTGACGGGGATGGGGCGAGATGGTGCCGAGGGCCTGCGCGCGATGAAGGACGCCGGTGCGCGCACTCTGGCCCAGGACGAGGCCACGTGCGTCGTGTTCGGGATGCCCAAGGAAGCGATCGCGCGCGGCGCGGTGGACCGTGTCCTGCCGCTGCCGCGCATCGCGCAAGCCATCCTCGAACAGGCGCCGCCGGCACGACAGAAGGAGGCCCGATGAGCCAGTTGGACGCGTTGCGACGCCTGCAGATCCTGGAGACCAAGCTCGACGAGGCGAACCGGCGGATGGCCGCGCTGGAGGCGGCCCACGCCCGCTGCGACGGGCAGATTCGCGAGCTCTACGAGCGCAACACGAACCTCGTGCAGCTCGCGGTCGCGAGCCGGCTCCTCGCGACGTCCATCGAGCGGGACGACGTCCTATCGACGATCGAGGACGTGGTCGTCAACATGATCGGCTCGGAGGAGCTCGCGATCTTCGACGCCGACGACGGCGGCCGCTCGTTCCGCATCGCGCGCGTTCGTGGAATCGACGAGGACAGCCCGCGCCTGCCGCTGGCGCGAAGAGCGCTCGTCGCCGCGGTGCGGGGGGGGCGTACGTTCGTCGCGGGAGCGCTCGGCGCCGATTCCGTCGTCGACGGCCTGACGGCGGCCGTCCCGCTCCAAATGGAGGGCAAGGTGACCGGCGCGGTCGCCATCTTCCGCCTGCTTGCGCAGAAGCCGCGCCTGGAGCCGGTCGACTTCGAGCTTTTCGAGGTGCTGAGCCGCCAGGGAGCGATGGCCCTGCACTCGGCTTCCTTCCGTTCGCTGCGGTCCACGGTCCGGCCGTCGCGCGCGACCTGACGAGTGCGTGAAGGATCGGGTGGGGCGACGGGACGAGAGGATACGAGGTGAGATCGTGCTGACCAACATGAACATCGGGCAGAGGTTGGGGTTGGGCTTCGGGGTGCTCGTGGCCCTCTTGCTCGTCGTCGTGGCGACGGCTTGGACGAGCCTGTCGGCCTACGGAGAGCTCGTCGAGGGCGAGGTCCGGCTGGCCCAGAGCGCCGAGCGAGCGCGCGCGAACGTCAACGCGCTGAGGCGATTCGAGAAGGACGCCTACCTGAACGTCGCCGACAAGGTCAAAGAGGCCGAGTACGAGATCAAATGGAAGGAGCAGCACGATCACCTGGTAGCTCGGCTGTCCGACCTCGATCGGTACTCGACGGCGGAATCGGATCGTCAGGCCGTCTCCGACATGCGAGCGATGCTCGCGCACTACGACCGCGGCTTCACCCACGTGGCCGAGATGATCCACAGGGGGGAGCTTCGGACGCCGGAGGCCTGCAATGCCGAGATCACGCTGGTGAAGGACGAGATTCATCGCCTCGAGGCCATCGTGACCGACATGGCGACGGCGCACTACGATGTGGCCGAGGCGTCGGCGGCGAACGTGGGATCGCAGTCCAGGCGCTCGAGGACGACGATGGCGGGGACCGCGGCGGCGGCCCTCTCGCTGGCGATCGTCATCGGGATCTTCATCACGCGCAGCATCACGCGGCCGATCGCCGAGGTGGTCGCCGTGTCGGAGCGGATCGCCCAAGGGGACCTGCTCGCCTCCGTCCGGGTGACGCGCGCCGACGAGACCGGACGGCTGCAGGGCGCGATGAAGGACATGATCGAAAGGCTCACCCGGGTCATCGCCGAAGTGCGCGCCGCGTCGACCTCGCTCGCGGCGGCTTCCGAGCAGATGTCGGCGACGTCTCAGTCGCTCGCCCAGGGGACCAGCGAGCAGGCTGCGTCGGTCGAAGAGACGACGTCGAGCCTCGAGGAGATGAGCGCGTCCATCGGGCAGAACGCAGACAACAGCCGTCAGACCGAGCTGATGGCCAGCCGCGGCGCGGGCGAGGCGGAGGAGTCCGGACGCGCGACGGCGGAGACGACGAACGCGATGAAGTCGATCGCGCAGAAGATCTCGATCATCGAAGAGATCGCGTACCAGACCAACCTGCTAGCCCTCAACGCCGCGATCGAGGCGGCGCGCGCGGGGGAGCATGGGCGCGGCTTCGCCGTCGTTGCCACCGAGGTTCGCAAGCTGGCGGAACGCAGCCAGGCGGCCGCTCGTGAGATCACGACGCTCGCGGAGGCCAGCGTGAAGATGGCCGAGGCCTCGGGGACACGCCTTTTGGAGCTCGTCCCGGCGATTCGCAAGACGTCGGAACTGGTTCAGGACGTCGCCGCCGCGTGCCGCGAGCAAGCGACGGGGGTGGCGCAGATCAACGCGGCCATCTCGCAGGTGGACCAGGTCACCCAGCGAAACGCGTCGGCGGCCGAGGAGCTCGCGTCCACCGCCGAGGAGCTATCGGCGCAGGCAGAGGCCCTCCGCGAGCTCATGGGTTTCTTCCGCGTATCGGAGGCCGACTCGACGGGTGCCGCGCGAAGCGCGCGTGCGCCCGCCCACACGCCGAGCTCCGCCGCCTTCGCGAGCGCCACCCTCAAGGGGTCGCGCGCCACGATCCGACGTATCGCGAACGGACACGCGTCGGCGGCCGCCGGCGGCGACGAGGAATTCCGCCGGTTCTAGGGCTCCTCGCCAGCGGGGGAGATTCGCCCCCAGCGCACGAGGGCGGCCACCACCGCCTCGTCCAGGACCGCCGGAGTCGCCGCGTAAGGCGGGCTGGTCGGCGTCGCGTACGCGTTCGCGAACGTGTCCACCGTCCACCGGCGAACCGCCTCGAGGGCGAGCGGTGAGGTGGCGCGGACGTCCGCGATGCACGCCGGGTCCAGGGAGAGGTCGCACATGCGCGTCTCTCGCTGGCGCATGCCGAGCAGCACGTACGGCCCCCAACGCACCGAGATGCGGCCGGAGCGGGTCGCGGCCAGCGGGCGCTGCGCCGGCAGGACCGCCCCCGACGCGAGGCGTTCGAGATCGACCCCCTGGAACGCCGCGGGAGGCTCCAGGCCGACGACGTCGAGGATGGTCCTCGCAAGATCGATCGGGCTGCTGGGCGCGTCGACGCGCCGGCCGGCGAGGAAAGGCGCGCCGGGCCACCTTACGACGAGAGGCGTCGCAAGCAACGGCTCGTCGAGCGATTCGAGATCGCCGAAGGGCACAGGGGGCGCCTCGCTCGCGGCCACGTCGCCCGTCACGACGACCGCGGTGTCGCCGTCGCGGCCCGACGCGTGGAGCGACGCGAGGAGTCGACCGAGGGCCGCGTCGTGCGCGGCGATCGCGCGGTCGTAGAGAGCCCAGGCGCGCACGCGGTCGTCCTCCCGGAATCGCCCCGGGTGCTTGCGGGCCTTCGCGAGCGCCTCGGCGGCCCGGCGGGGCTCGACCATTCCGAGGTAGCCGTCCGGGGGCATCGTCTTGAGCTCGTCGGGGGTGGCCTCCCAGGGAGGGTGGCCGCCCCGAGCGTGGACGACCACGAAGAAACGGTCCCCCTTGTGCGCTTCGATCCAGGCCGCGGCGTCGTCGAACACGGCCGTCGACGGGCCGTCCTCCGCCGGGTCGCGCGGCGTGAACGTGTCCCATCCGCGCGCGAAGCCGAACGCCGCTCCGGTCGTCGGATTCGCGCTGAACATCGCCGTCGCGACGCCCCCCTGGCGAAAGGCCTCTTGCACGGTCGTCGGACCGTCGGGCAGCCGCACCGTCGCGTCGTCGAGCCGATGCAAGATGGGCGGCAGTCCGGTGAGCATCGACGCGACGACGGCGTTTGCAAGGGAGCTCGACGCCCGGTTGGCGGAGAAGGTCGTGCCGGTGGACGCGAACCGAACGAGCTCGGGGACCGGGTGCGGTCCCCCCCACGGCGCCAGCGTCGCCGACGCGATGCTCCCGAGGATGACGAGGAGCACGCCGCGCGCCCCGCTCTGCGACGCCGTCCCGACCGGACCCGCAGCGACGAGACGTGGCTCTCCAAGCAGTACTCGCGTCCCGCGCGCAGCCCGCTTGACGACCACTTCGATCGATCCCAGAGCGCCGTCGCCGTCGAGGCCCGTGACCGGAAGCGACCAAGGCGTCCACCCTGCGCCGCCACCGAGGACGTGGGCAGTCCCGAGCACGACGGGAAGCCGGCGATCCCGGAGAAGGCGCGCCTCGACGTCGGCTTCACCGCCACCGGCCGTCGCGAGCGATGCCTCGAAGGTGGCGCTTGCCGGAACCCAACCCGAGCACCGGACGAACCCCGGGGCGCGCAGCGACAGAGCGCGGAGCGAACGCCCGCCGAGCATCGAGTCGACGAGAACGTCGGCCTTCGTCGGGGCTGCGTACGGCTCGCTCGGATCGCCCACCCCGACGTGCACCCAATCGATCTCGGCGAGTGCTTCGTCGCCAGCACGCGCGCCGCCGATGAAGCGCAGCGCCAGCTCGTGGGCGCCGGGAGCCAGCGCAACGGGGGTGACCGAGCGGGCCCGAACCGTCCGAGTCTCGCCTCGCTCGATGGCCAGCGTCCCGATCGAACGCCCGTCGATGGTCGCCGCGACGCCGCGGGCGCTGGTGCCACGCACGCGAGCCTCGAGGTAGGCGGGCGCGTCGGGCGAGTCGCTCATCTGGGTGGGCCAGAAGAAGCTCGCCGTCACCACGCGCGACCGCGCGCGAAGCCAGGTCGCGCCCTCGTGCTCGACGACTTCGTCCTTGCCGGGGGCGAGCGAACCGGGGTGGACGCTGGCGCGCATGGAGGCGTCGCCGAAGTCGAGGAGTACCCCCCGATGGCCCAGGGCGCAGCTGTCGAGGTCCTTCGCGATGTCCATCACGATCGGCGGCAAAGGAGAAGCCGACGGCGCGGATGCGTCCGCCGAGATGGCAGGGGGCTGCGGTTCGGCCGACGCCTCGGACGCGCCCTTGCACGAGCAGCCGGGGGCGAACGCGACCGAAAGCAGCCACGCCCGGACGAGTCGCTTCACGGCAGCGCCAGGGACCTCACGCGCGTCACCTTGCCGGCGCGAACCTCGACGACGTGTTTGGATTGCTTGCCTAGGTGTTCGACGATCACCTCGTGATAACCGGGCTGCACGATGCTCGTAGAAAGGGGGCCGTTTCCGATGAGGGCGCCGTCGACCCGCACGCGCGATCCCGCGGGCGCGGCGACCTCGACGAGCCCGTAGCCGGCGGGGACCTCGGAGCCGGGCGGCACGTCGTCGGCGGACGTCACCGGCGCGGACGCCGACCCGGGAGGCGAAGTCGTCGGCCCGCCCGCTGCGCTCGGGGCCTGAGTCGAGAGGTCGTGCGAAGCGCTCGTCGACGAAGCAGACGTGAACTCGGCGGCGGGCGGATCGAGCGCCTCGATGCTTCCGTTTCTCATCGCCACGGCGCTGGCGATGCCGAGCATCCCGAAGGCGCCGAGCATCAGGGCCAGGCGGGCGTTCGACGGCTTGCGGGCCAAATCCTCGCCCGGGGACGCGTCGAAGTTCTCCGCGGCGGGAGGGAAGGGAGGCTCCGCGACGGCGGCCGGGGGGGCGACCGGCGCATCGGAAGGCGGCTCGACCGCCGCCACCACCGCGGGGGCGAACGGGGACTTGTAGGGGCCTTCCTCGTTCGAGGGCTCTGCGGGGCGCGACCCCTCTCGCCTCGACGGGCGCGCGTCCGGGAGTGCGTCGGCCGGCATGGGCAACAAGGGCGTCACGTCGAACACGTCGACCGGCGAGGTGGCCGGGACGATGGCGTCTGGGGGAATCGACGGGAGCGCTTGCTCTTCGGTGACGTCGCCGGCCTCGACCTCGTTCGCGGGAGGGTTCGACGAGCGCGGGCGCAGTTCGCTCGGCTCGATGATCGGCGGTGGCCCGCCCGAACCTTGACCGCGAACGGCACCGGGGTCCGGCGAGCGATCGCTGAGCTCGCGCATCACGGCGTCCTCGAGCGAGGAGGGCGCCTCGCTGTCGTCGCGGGACCGGTGCGCCGACGCCGCCGGAGGAGGCTCGCTCGCCGTGAGCATCTCGTAGGGCCGCACCGGAGGAGGCGGGGGCTCCCGCGACGGCGGCGGCGGGACGACGGGAGCCTGCGGGCGAGGAGCCGCCGCGGGAGAGCGGCTGGCCACGACCGCGACGGGGATGGGCGCGCTCGGACGCGCGTTGGGCGGGAGCGTCCGGGTCGGCGGCACACCCCCCTTCAGCACGGCAAGCGCCTCCTCGACCGCCGGGCCGAGAAGATCCGTTCCGTCGGCCGCCTCGACCGCTCGGATCGCGCACCGCGCCGCGAGGTCCGAGAGAACGTCCTCAAGCAAGCTCGGGGACGCCTCGCCGGCGAGCAGCATCTGCCGAGGCGATTCGCCGCGCGCCAGTCGGCCGATCATCGAGCGAGCGGGGTCCGGCGTGGCGCGAAGATATTCTTCGGTCGCGTCCTTGTGGAGGAGGATGCGCTCCACGTCCATTGTCCTTGCGCCCGTGGTAGCGACGAGCGCGCCGCGGGCTGCGGCGATGGGACGCGCGAGCTGATCGAACAGCGTGCCGGTGAGCTCTCCCTTGACGGGCTCCGAGTTGGGCGAGACGACGAAGCGGCCGGCGCCGACGCCGAGCAGGTTGGCGAGGGCACGTTCCCCGCTGAGGTAGCTGCCATCGCTCGCCGTGCGCGTCGCTCGGCGGGGTGCCCCCGCGCGCACGTCGATTTCGTAGAGGAACGTGGCGTCGCGCACGGCCACTCTCGCGTCCTTGCGGATCGAGCAGACGAGGTCGAGGAGCAGGCGAGGAGAGAGATCGTCGAGTCGCCCGCGCACCTCGCCGTCGCCTTTGAGTCGCATCTCGATCCGCGCGCGGGGCCGCAGCACCTCACGCACTCTCGCGAGGATCGCGCGCGAATCCGTCTCCTTGCGCATGTAAGCGGCGGCGCTCGCGCCGAGCTCCCGTACTCGTTGCAGCAGGTCCTCCTTCCACGAGAGGAGGATCACCTGGGTGTCGCGCAGCGCGACGTCCCGCCGGACCGAGCGGCAGAGCGCGAAGCCGTCGAGCCCGGGCATCAGGATGTCGCTTACGATGAGCTCGGGCTGGATTCGAAACGCGAGCTTGAGCGCCGTGGTCCCGTCGAGGGCTTCGTAGACCTCGCACCCGGCGGTGCGCAGCAAGTCCGAGATGAACCACGTGACGCCGGGATCGTCGTCGGCGATCACCACACGGCGTCCTGCGAGCCGCACGTCCGCCGCGGCGCCCCGGCCCCGGCCCGCCATGCGGTCCGCTCCCGGTAGCTCTTGGTGCAGCCAC
>DATGJA010000270.1:0-11178 GCA_035295445.1 Polyangiaceae bacterium
TGGGCCGCGAGCGCGTCGCTCAGGTAGTCGCCGTTGAGGTTCAGCGTAGCGATGACGTCGAACTCCTTCGCCCGCGTGAGGACCTGCTGGAGCGTGATGTCCGCGATCGCGTCCTTGATGAGAACCTTGCCCTGATCGAGCGCCGCCTTCTGCTCAGCGTTCGCCGCCGGCTCGCCTTTGCCGGCCTTCGTCTTCTCCCACTGATCCCAGGTGTAGACCGAGTCGCCGAACTCACGCAGGGCGAGCGCGTAACCCCAGCGCATGAATGCGCCCTCGGTGAACTTCATGATGTTGCCCTTGTGCACGAAGGTCACACTCTTGCGCTTCTGGTCGATCGCGTACCGGATGGCGGCGCGCACGAGGCGCTCGGTCCCCTCGCGGCTGACGGGCTTGATGCCCACTCCGGAGGTCGCCGGGAAGCGGACCTTGCGGAAGTCGCCGGGGAACTCTTTCTGGATGAAGCCGAGGATCTTCTTCGCCGCCTCGCTCTCGGCTTCGAACTCGATCCCCGCGTAGATGTCCTCCGTGTTCTCGCGGAAGATGACCATTTCGACGTCCTGGGGACGCTTGACCGGGCTGGGCACCCCTTCGAACCAGCGCACCGGCCGCAGGCACACGTAGAGGTCGAGCAGCTGCCGCAACGCCACGTTGAGCGAGCGGATCCCCCCGCCGACGGGCGTCGTCAGCGGCCCCTTGATGCCGACGAGGTACTGCTTGAAGGCCGCGACGGTCTCGTCGGGCAGCCAGCTGTTGAAGAGGTTGTACGCCTTCTCGCCGGCGTAGACTTCGTACCAGGCGATCTTGCGCTTTCCGCCGTAGGCCTTGGCGATCGCGGCGTCCAGGACGCGGACCGAGGCGCGCCAGATGTCGCGGCCCGTGCCGTCGCCCTCGATGAACGGGACGATCGGGTTGTCGGGCACGTTCAAGCGGGCGTTCGCGCCCATCGTGATGGGCTGACCGTGGGCGGGCGGCGTGAAGTGCGCACTCATTGTGGACTCGAGTATCCCGCGAACCGACCGCGCGTGACAACCGTCCGCACGCTCTAGCGGAGCGAGAGTTCGGACGACACACCAAACGGTGTCGCTGCGAGCAGCCGGCGATCGGTCGCGCAAACGCTCCGCGCGAGCGCTTCAGACCGCTTTGCCCATCGCGTGGTACCCCTTGTCCACGTGGATCACGGACCCGGTGATCCCGCTCGCGAGGGCGCTGCAGAGGAAGGCGGCGGTGTCGCCCACCTCCCGGGCCGCCAGCTCCTGCGAGAGCGGCGAATTGTGCCGGGCGTAGTCGACCATCTGGGCGATGAATGGCTTGCCCCGCGCCTCCCCAGCGGCGGGCGCCTCTTTTCCGATCGCGCTCGCGGCGCGCGAGGCGAAGGGGCCCGCGCTGATGCAATTGACGCGGTGGCCCCACTTGCGTCCGACCTCCCAGGCGAGGACCCGCGTGTCGCTCTCGAGCGCTGCCTTGGCGCTGGACATCCCGCCGCCGTACCCCGGGATGACGCGCTCGCTCGCGAGGTACGACAAGCTGAGAAAAGCGCTGCCCGGCCGCATGAGCGGGGCCAGACGCTGGACCAGGGACACCATCGAATACGCGCTCACGCTGACCGCCGCGAGGTACCCCCGGCGGCTCGTTTCGAGCAGGTCTTTGGAGACCTCAGGCCCGTTGGCGAGCGAGTGAACGACGACGTCCAGACAGGCATCGCCGAACGCGCCTTGAAGGACCGCGCGGCACCCGTCGACCGTGAAGTCGCCGTGGTCCTTGTACCGCTTGTTCTCGCGCACCGAAGGAGGCGCGTCGTCGAGAGAGTCGAACTCCGCGTCGAGCGGCACGATCCGCTCGAACTCCATCTTGCGGCCGTCCGACAGGCGCAGCGACTCATCGAGCTTGCCCCGACGCAGGAGCGTCTGAAAAATGCCGAGGGCCGGGGGCCACGCGCCGACGCACACGGCGGCACCCGCCTCGGCCAGGGCCTTGGCGATCGCGAACCCGTAGCCGCCGTCGTCGGCGACGCCGGCGACGAACGCGCGCTTGCCCGCGAGATCGATGGGGAGCATCGGCGCCACCATCGTGAAAGCGCCCCGTCGAGTCAAGGCCCCGTCGGCACGCGACGCGCCCGCAGGAACCCTGTAGCCTCGAGGGTCGATGAACCCCTATAGCCCGCCCGCTGCCGCGCCGGCTGCCGCTTACGCATCCCCCCCCGCCTATGCCGCCGGCCCCGCGAGCGTGAGCGAATCGGCCATCGAGTTCTTGCGGCAGACGCGGCCGTGGGTGCAGCTCCTCAGCGTGCTCGCATTCCTTGGCAGCGCCTTCATGTTGCTCTTCGGGCTCGGCATGACGGCCGTCGGCTTCCTCGCGTCCGGGGGCGGAAGCAAGGCCGCGCAGCTCGCGATCGGCCTCGTCTACATTCCCATCTCGCTCTTTTACATCTATCCGGGCATCAAGCTCTGGGCGTACGGGTCGGCGATCGGACGGCTCCTGGCGAGCCACAGCGCCGTCGACCTGGAGGCCGCGCTCGGCGAGCAGAAGTCGTTCTGGAAGTTCTGTGGCATCGCCACCCTCGTGGCGCTCGCCCTCTACGCGATCGCCATCGTGGTCGGCGCCGTCGTCGGGGTCTTCGCGGCCGCCGGCAAGGGGCTTTAGTCCGCACGCTCGAGCGAAGCGAGAGAGCGGACTGAAACCGAAGACTGTCTCCGCACGCTCGAGCGAAGCGAGAGAGCGGACTAGGGACACCCGATCACCGTGCGCGGCGGAAAACGGCGGCGAAGAAGCCGTCCATCCCGTCGTCGCCGCCGTCGGGCCGCCCGTCGAAGCGCCACGTGCGTAGGCAGCGGCCCGCGTCGTCGGTCAGCCCCTCGGTCCGGGCGCGGCCGAGGACGTCGCGCGCGGTGACCGCGACCCACCCCTTGCGGCCGACGAACTCCTGCACGGCGCGCTCGCCCTCGCTCGGCAAGAAGGAGCACACCGCATAGACGAGACGTCCCCCCGGAGAGACCCAGCGAGCCGCGGCGCGAGCCAGCTCTTGCTGGGCGCGAGCGAGGCGAGGCAAATCGTCGGGGCGAAGACGCCAGCGGGCTTCGGGGTTGCGCCGCAGGGCGCCGAGACCGCTGCACGGGGCGTCGAGGAGCACCCGCGCGGCCTGCCCCTCGAAGGCGGCGAGCCCTTCGTCCTGCGCGAGGAGATCCGCGGTCATCGGGCGGATGTTGCTTGCCCCGGCCCGCGCCGCGCGACGCTTCAACGTCGCGAGCTTGACGTCCGATGCGTCGATGGCGAGCAGGCGTCCCTTGCCGCGCAGTTGGGCCGCCAGCGCCAGCGTCTTGCCCCCAGCCCCGGCGCACGCGTCTACGACCCTCGAGCCGGGCGGCGGCGCGACGAGCTCCGCTACGATCTGCGACGCTTCGTCCTGCATCTCGAAGTCTCCGGCCGCGAACGACTGCGTCCGGAAGGGCGAACGCCGGCCGTCGATCGCCACCCCCCACGGAGCCCGCGCCGTGGGCCGCACATCGACGCCCTCCTCGGCAAGCGCGCGCAGGCACTCCTCGCGCGTCGTCTTGAGCGCGTTGACACGCACGACGCGCGGCGCGACGCCGTTCATGCGCGCGAGCGCGGGCTCCAGCGCCGCGTCACCGAGCTCGTCGCGTAGGAGCGAGACCAGCCAGTCCGGGAAGGAGTACGCAGTCCCCAGGCGCTCGATGCGATCGTCGATCCGCGCGAGCCGCGGCTCGAGGTGGGTCTCGCCCCTCGCCAGGCCGAGGAGCGCGTCGAGCCGTGCCTGAGCGTCGGGCGAGCCGCACGCGAACCCGAGCAAGCGATCGTACTTCACCAGCGCCTGCGTCAGCGCGGTCGCCGCCCCCCGGTCGACCTCGTCGACGTCGCGCAGAAGGCGCTCGAGCACGTCGCTCAAGAACGGCCATCCCTTCGCCCGCGACTCCTCGAAGGCGCGCAACGCGACCGGCCCGGCCTTGGCCGCCTCGTCTTCAGTGCATGCGACGACGACCGGGTGCATGACTCTCGCGACGGCGTTTGGGTGTGGCGTCCGAACTCTCGCTTCGCTCGAGCCTGCGGACGCCGTCGCGCGCGGGTTCGCGTCCGTGGGGCACGAGACACGTGGGCCCCCCTCCGATGAGATCCGCACGTCCCGCCTTGCGCAGCGCTTCGCGCGCGAGCGGCTGCTGCCCTTCGTCCCACCAATAGAGGAGCGCCTTCATGAGCTTCTTCTCGTGCAGATCGCGCACGACAGGGACGGGCTCCATCGTGAGCGGGTCGACCCCCGTGAAATACATGGTCGTGGCGATGGCCATGGGCGTCGGAATGAAGTCCTGCACCTGACGGGGGCGCGCGTTCCTGGCCTTGAGCCAGAGCGCGAGCTCGATCGTGTCTTTCATCGTGGACCCGGGGTGCGCGGTGATGAAGTACGGCACGAGGTACTGCTCCTTGCCGGCCTGCTCGCTCGCCTGACAGAACGCCTGCGCGAAGCGCTCATAGTGTTCGATCGGCGGCTTCTTCATCTTGCCCAAAACATCCGGGTTCGAGTGCTCGGGCGCGACGCTCACCTGCCCGCCTGTATGGTGGCGCGCGAGCTCTCGAATGAACTCCGGGCTGCGCTCGGCCAAGTCGTACCTCACGCCGCTCGCGACGTACGCCCTCTTCACGCCGGGCTCGGCCCGGACGCGCCGGAGCAGGTCGATCAGCGGAGCGTGATCGGTGACGAGGTTGTCGCAGATGCCCGGGTGAACGCACGAGAGACGTCGGCAGGCGTGCTCGGTCTCGTCGTCCTTGCAGCGCATCTTGTACATGTTGGCGGTGGGGCCGCCGACGTCGGTGACGGTGCCGCGGAAGCCGTCCATGCGGGAGAGCGCGCGCACCTCCCGCAGCACGCTTTCGGCGCTGCGGCTCTGGATGATGCGGCCCTCGTGCTCGGTGATGCTGCAAAACGTGCACCCCCCGAAGCACCCGCGCATCGTCACGATCGAGTGCTTGATGGTCTCGAACGCCGGAATGCGCTCCTGCCCGTAAGCGAAATGAGGGCGTCTCGCGAACGGCAGGTCGTAGAGGGCGTCCATCTCCCCCTCGGACAGGGGCAGCCCGGGCGGGTTGAAGAACACGGCCTCGTCCCCGTGGGGCTGCAAGAGGGGCCTGGCGTTGTGCGCGTTCGTCTCGTACTGGAGCATCCTCGACATACGCGCGAACGCCGTGCGATCGGCGACCACGTCCTCGAACGACGGCAGCACGACGAGCTTCCCGTCGGTAACGTACCGACTCGCGTCGGCCGCGAGGTGAGCCCAGGCGCGCCGGTTCTTGAGGATGCGGGCCGTCCCGCGGACGTCGGTCAGTTGGTCCACCCGCTCGCCCGAGTCGAGGCGGCGCGCGATCTCCCACGCGGCGGCTTCTCCCATGCCGTAAACGAGCAGGTCTGCCTTGCTGTCGAGGAGGATCGACCGCCTCACCGAGTCGCTCCAGTAGTCGTAGTGCGCGATCCGGCGCAGCGACGCCTCGATGCCCCCGATGACGATCGGAACCCCCGGAAACGCCCGGCGGCAGAGGTTCGCGTACACGATCGTCGCGCGGTTGGGGCGCATGTTCGTGCGGCCGCCGGGCGAGTAGCTGTCCTCCGAGCGAACCTTCTTCTGCGCCGTGAGCTTGTTCAGCATCGAGTCGAGGTTGCCCGCACTGACGCCGACGAAGAGCCTCGGCTGGCCCATGCGCGCGACGTCGGACACGCCCGACCAATCGGGCTGCGCCACGACCCCCACGCGCAGCCCGCGCCCGGCCAGGAAGCGCGCGACGAGGATCGGCCCGAAGGCCGGGTGGTCGACGTATGCGTCGCCGGTCACCATCAAGACGTCGAGCTCGGCCCATCCGCGCGCGTCCATCTCTTCTCGCGTCGTCGGCAAGAAGGCGGTTAGATCTCGCGGCGCCGCGCTGCGCGAGGACGTTCGGAGCTGGACGAGCGCCATGGACCGCGCCGAGTGTGAACGAGGCGACCGCCGCGCGCCAGCCGCCCGAACATGCTAGATCCCCTTTCGGAGACGCATGGATCGGCTCCACGCGCTGCTCATCCTGGCCTGGGCCTTGGTTCGTTCGCTCGTCGCCCCGGTCTTCGGCGGCCGTCGAGGCCTGCTGGACTTCCAGCGGAGCTACGCCGCGGACCGCGTGCCGCCCGTCTCCGCCGACGAGCGGGCCGTCATCGGTGCCGCCAGTCGCTGCATCGCCTGCGGCCGTTGCGACGTGGGAGAGGGCGCGCGCATCGTCCGTTCCGGCGGCGTCTACGCCGGAGTCATGGACCTCATGGTGTCGGCGTCGCGCGGGATGCCGGACTTCGACGCCGCGGCGCGGTCGTTCGCGGCGGTCGACGACGCGCGACTGGGGGAGCTCGAGCCGCTGTGCCCGGCACGGGTACCAATGCGTCGCGTCGCGGCGTTCGTCCGGAGCAAGTCCGCAGGCTCGAGCGAAGCGAGAGTTCGGACTACACACCCGACCAAGGCAGAGAGCGGCGGTTCGTGACGAGGACGGCGCTCCTCGCTGCCTGCATCGCGCTCGGCGTCGGCTGCGGCGGCGCCCCCCCCCGGTCGCCCTCCGGCGCGGCCCTCCTCCGGAGCACCGGCGCCGGTCGGCCGTCGCTCGCCGGCGTGGTGCGAGACGGAGACGCGCGAGGCGCGCTGGCGGTCGCAGTCAACACCGAGGGGATCGCGCCCGATCGAGGGGCGCTCGCCGCAGTGGCCCTCGCGGCGCTCGTCCAAGCACGGCTCGCCGCGCGAGGGGTCGACGCGACGGTGACGGGCGGTTGGGGCGGCTGGCGCGCGCGCGTGCTCGCGATCGCCCCCGGCGATATCGCCGCGACGGTGGACGCGGTGCGAAGCGCCTTGCTCGATCCCGTGGCGCCCGGCGAGGCGGCGCTCGCCGAGGTCTCGCAGCGCGTGTCCGCGCTCTCTCGACGCCCGATGGCGGACCGGGCGTTGATCGACGTCGTCGAGTGCACGGGCGAAGCTTACGCGACGGGCGCCGAGACACCGCCCTCCCCGGCGGACCTCGAGGCCTGGCGTCAGGCGGCGCACGGCCTCGGTCGCGTGGTCATCGGCGCTGCCGGCGACTCCGCGCTGGTGGACGCCGCCGCTGCCGCGCTGTCTCGGGCCCCCGCTTGGCCGCGCGCCGCCGCGCCCAGCGAGCCGCCCTGGCCTCCGCCGGGTGCGCGCGCCGTCTCCTACGACGCTTCGGGCGAGATCGCCCCCGGGGCCGCCCGCGTCGTCGTGGTCGCGCGAACGGCTGCTCCGGAGCGCGCGGTCGCCGCCGCCCCCGCTCTCGGCGACCCGCACGGACCGCTCGCCACGAGGCTGGCGGCGCTGGACGCGCCGGCCCGGATCCGGTCCGTCATCGCAACGGCCCACCCGAACGGCGGATGCATCGCCGCGACGATGGACATGAGCGCGCGCGATCTCACGGCGGACGCGGCTCGGCAAGTGGCGACAGCCGCGGCCCTTGCGCGGCAGGAGCTGGCGGTCGAGATCCAGGACGCCGTGGTCCCCGCGGACCTCGGCCGCTCGCTCGTCACGCGCGCGGTCGATCCACGCGAAGCGGCCGAGCGGGCGGCGTGGTGGGCGCTCGCGGGTCCGCGTCCCGACCAGGACGCTCGGCTCACCGTAGTTGTCGGCATCGCCCGCGGGCGAGACTCGCCGGAGGCGGCGTCGCCCGACCGCACGGAGGCAATTCGCGCCGAGATCGATCGCGCGACGGTGGCGTGGCATGCCCCGGTGGTCGAGTCGCATGTCCGCGTCGAGCGGGGTCAGGGCGAAACCTGGATCCTCTTCGCGTCCACGTGCGGTGTGCTCTCCGAAGCCGCGGTCGACGCAGGGGTCACCGCAGTGGTCGCGGCCGCGGCCTCCGCACAGACCGAGCGCGGCGACGACGCGACCCTCGAGCCGTTCGTGGCGACGGACGGGGCCGGGGTCCTCGTCCACGGCCCGCCTCGCCCGGGAGAGTCCGCCCAGGCGCTGGTCCGCCGGCTGGCCGACGCCGCGGCACGCGGCTTCGCTGCCGACCCGATCGACCCCGATCGCGTGGCGAGGGTCCGTACGGAGCTCCTCGCGCGCTCGGCGCAACCGGACGCCAAGGCGCTCTCCGCGTTGGCCAACGTCCTCGCACCCGGCCATCCGTCGTGGATCCAGCCGACCGGCACGAGCGTCGGCTTGTCTTACGCCTCGGCCGCCGCCATCGGAATGCGCGCGGCGAGCTTGCGCGCGGGGCCGTTGCGCGTCGCGGTGCTCGCCAACGAGAGCGATGCGCAGGCTGACGCCGCGGTACGTGCGGTCGACCGCTGGGTGGCGCGCCGGCCCGGCGAGGCGCGTTCGTGTCCGACCCCTCCGACCCTCGCGCCGGCCCGTCCGGGCACCTATGCGGTCGACCTCGAACCAGGCGCGTTGCCCGAGGTCCTCCTCGCCGCGCCCCTGCCCCCGGGCGACGAGGGGGCGCGAGCCGCCGCCGTCACCCTCGCGGCCGTCCTCGACGGCCCTGACGGCATGCTGTCGCGCGCCATGGGTGCGCCGGGCGCGACGGAGCCGACCGGACACGGAATCGCCCGGACGTCCGGCGCGACCGTCCTCGGAGACACGCACGCGCCCGCCTTGGTGGTCCGCCTCACCGCTCCGGACGCGACCCTGGACGCTGCGGTCGCGCAGACCCGCGCCTTGCTCGACCGGCTACGGCAGGGAGCCTTGCGCGAGGAGGACCGGCTGCGCGCCGTCGGGGCGATCGCACGGTCGCGCCTCGCGCTTTCCCTCGACCCCAGGTCGCGCGCCATCGCCCTGTGGCG
This sequence comes from Polyangiaceae bacterium, assembly GCA_035295445.1. Taxonomy (GTDB): domain Bacteria; phylum Myxococcota_A; class Polyangia; order Polyangiales; family Polyangiaceae; genus Palsa-1150. The sequence continues at coordinate 8,804 of DATGJA010000270.1, forward strand.
TGGGGATCCGTCCGCCCCTGGCGCGCCGTCACTCGACGCCCTGCGCGCCTTCGCGTCGACGGCACTGCGCGACGACAATCTCGTAATCGTGGCGGCGCGGCCGCGGCGGCCGGATCTGGATTTACATCCCCCACCGGGTCGAGAATCCAAGGTGAGGCTCCGTGACTAGTCTTGGCGGTCCCGCAAGCGCGCTCGAGCTCGCCCCGACGACGGGCTGGGGACCACCGTGGTTCGCGGTCGGGGACGACTCCGTGCGTCTCCTGCGTGACGGGGCGCAGGCCTTCCCGGCGATGCTCGATGCCATCGCGAAGGCGGAGCGCGAGGTCCTGCTGGAGATGTACTGGATCGGCGCGGACGTCGTGGGCGAGCGCTTCCGCGACGCGCTGGTCGAGCGGGCGCGCGCGGGGGTCGACGTCCGCGTCCTCTACGACGCCGTCGGCAGCATGGGGATCGCCGCGGGATGGTGGGCCCCTTTGGTCGCGGCGGGGGGTCGCATCGCCGAGTACCATGCGATCTCGCCCTTCGATCCGCGCTTCCGGTTGGGCAGGCTCGAGCTGCGCGACCACCGCAAGGTCCTCACGGTCGACGCGGCGCACGGCTTCACGGGCGGAATCAACCTGGCCATCCAGTGGCTGCCCGAAAAGCACGGAGGCGGGGCGTGGCGCGACGACGTCGTCGAGGTACGCGGAGATGCCGTGCAGGAGCTGCGGGCGCTCTTCTTCCGGACGTGGCGCAAGCTCACCGGCGATTCGCCCCCGTCCGACGTGAGGCCCCTCTCGCGCTGGCGCACGCGGGACGTCTGGGTGCTCGCCAGCCAGTGGCGCACGCGACGCAACATGCACCGCGAGTACGATCGCCGCATTCGGCAGGCTCGCACGAGCGTCGACATCGCGAACTCGTACTTCGTCCCGGATCGGCGGGTGCGGACTGCGCTTTTCTACGCCGCCCGCCGGGGGGTGCGCGTGCGCGTCCTCGTCCCCGCGAAGGGCGACTTGCCCGTCGTTCAGTTCGCCGTCGAGGCGCTCTTCGACACCTTGCTGCGCCACGGGGTCGAAGTCTGGGCGCTGCCCGGCATGATGCACGCCAAGACTGCGATCATCGACGACTTCACCACCATCGGCACGTACAACCTCGACGAGCGGTCGTGGCGGAAGAACCTGGAGGTCAACGTCGCCGTCCAAGATGCGGCGTTCGCCGCTCACGTGAGGTCCTGGTTCGAGCGGGACCTCGCCGCGGCGAGGCCGGTCGAGCTCGACGCATGGCGAGAGAGGTCGAAGGCGCGCCGCGGGGTCGAGTGGCTCGCCTATGCGCTGAGGAAGCTGTGGTGACGGCCCGGCAAAGGATCCGGCGGGGCGTTCGCATCGCCGGGTTCGGCGGCCTGACGGCCACGATGCTGCCGGCGTTCCTCGCGCGCGAGGCCCTGACGCCTGCGGCCTCGCGCGGGCCCCTTCGAGAGCGCTGGGTGGGGACGTGGTGCAGCGGAGTCCTCGGCCTCTTCGGCGTCGAGGTCCTGCGAAGCGGCCCACTGCCGGCCCCGGGGCGGGGCCACCTCGTCGTCGCCAATCATCGCTCGACGGCGGACGTGCTCGCGCTTCTCCGGGCGTTCGGAGGTCTCATGGTCAGCCGCGCCGATCTGGCCCGGTGGCCGCTCCTGGGGCTCGGCGCGCGCGCGGTGGGCACTCTCTTCGTCGACCGCGCGGACGCGCACAGCGGGGCCACCGTCGTGCGCATGATCCGCTCTCGACTGGTCGAAGGTGCCACGGTGATCGTCTTTCCGGAGGGCACGACGTTCCCGGACGACGACGTCCGGCCGTTTCACGCCGGCGCGTTCGCGGCGGCGCTGCGATCGGGAGCCGACGTCATCCCGGTCGGCCTGGCGTACAGCCGTGGCTCGGGCGCGCAGTTCGTGAACGAGTCCTTCGGCGCCCACCTCGCGCGCATGGCCGCGGCGACGCCGTCGAAGGTGGCGATGTGCGTCGGTGCCGCTATCGCCGTGGCGGACGGCGCGAAGGCCGCTCCGCTGCGGGACCTGGCGCACGCCGAGGTGCAGCGGCTCGTTCACGAGGCGCGTCGCGTGGTCGACTCGCCGTCCCTTCACGCTACTTAGCGTCGAGGTCCTTCGGGATGTCGCCGACCTTGACGCATCCTCGGTCGGCGAGCATCCGCAGGGCGCTCACGGCCTTCGCGCGGCGCGACCTCGGCCGCTCAGGTGCCCGCGCGAGGGCGAGGAGCGCCCCGCAGCCTGCGCCGAGCTCCTCGGCGTCGTCCGGATCCGTCGCGCGGCGCGGGGTCGCGGCAAGCTCGACGATCGCGTCGAGCGAGGCCGCCGCCTCCTCGTCGGCTCCGACGGTCGCGACTTCGGCGAGCCAGGGGAG
>DATGJA010000271.1:0-7971 GCA_035295445.1 Polyangiaceae bacterium
GACTTCGGCATCGCGAAGATCATCGACCCCGCGAAGCTCGGCTCGGACACGCAGGGCCAGCCGACGAGGACCGGCGCGCTGCTCGGGACGCCGCACTACATGTCGTACGAGCAGGCGATGAGCGACAAGCGCGTCGATCAGCGAACCGACGTGTGGGCGATCGGCGTCATCTTGTTCGAGGCGCTGACGGGCCGCCGGCCGCTCGTCTACGAGACGCTCGGCGAGATGTATACGATTTTCCTCCAGGGCCAGGTGCCGTCGATCACCCGGTTCGTCCCCGACATCCCGCCCGAAGCCGCAGCGGTGATCGATCGGTCGCTCGCCAAGCTTCCCGCCGATCGGGCGAGCGACCTCGGGCCGCTCATCGAGATGCTCGCGAAATACTCGGACCCGACCGTTCCCGGGGCGCGCTGTGGCGGCCGGGGGGTCGCGGGCGCCGCGCCGACGGAGAACGAATCCACGGGAGCGCCCCTCTCCAAGTCGCTGGCGGGCGCGAGGCGACGTGGGCGGAAGGGCGGCGCGCGGCCCGCGGTCGTCCTCGCGGCGGTTGCCTCCTTGGCCGCCGTCGCAGGCGCGGGGGGCCTCGCCTGGCGGTCGCGTTCTCCCGCAGCGACGCTCGAGGCCGCGCGACCCACGCCGAGCCTGGCCTCCACGATCGCGATCGCGCCGCCCCCCGAGCCGTCCGCCGTGCCCGCGCTCGTCGTGGAGGCCGCCGCCCCGACGGCCACGCACCGTCGTTCGCTCGCCGTCGCCGCGGGGGACGCCGGGCAGGGCGCCGACGCTCGATCGCCGACCGAATCGCCCCACGGGATCTCGTCGAAGCTCCCGTATTGAGATAGGACCACACCCAACGAGTCATGGCCGTCGACGGTGAAGGCGACCTGGGCGCGATGTTCGAAGAAGGGCGGCGGGCGTGGCCCGCCCTCTCGGTGGATCGGGCCCGCTTCGAGGAGTACGTCGCCGAGCGCGCCCCGTCGCCCGCCGAACGGAGCTCGCTCTCGGCCGCCGACCTCTACCTGGTGTGCGCGTGCGCGGGGAAGGACCCCCGCGCGATCGCGGAATTCGAGGGCCGCTACGTCGTCGACGTGCCGAGGTTCCTCGCTCGGCAAAACCCGACCCCCAGCTTCGTCGACGAGGTGCGTCAGCGGGTTCGAGAGCGCCTCTTCGTCGAAGGGAAGATCAACCAGTACTCGGGCCGGGGCTCGCTCGGGAGCTGGCTCCGCGTCGTGACCGTACGCGTCGCGTCCAACGTGCGCCGTCAGTCGCCGGCGCACGCCGACATCGACGAGGTCGTCATCGGCACGGCCATCGACCCCGAGCTCGACGTCATTCGAGAGCGGTACGGAAAGGCGTATCGGGTCGCCCTGCGCGACGCTCTGGCGGGGCTCGAGGTAGAGGATCGCAACCTCGTGCGCCTGCACTACCTCGACGGACTCAACCTCGAGGGGATCGCGGAGGTCTTGCACGTGTCACGGGCGACCATCGGCCGCCGCGTGGTCGCTGTTCGGCGGCTTATCCTCGAGGAGACGAACCGGCTGCTCCGCGAGCGCCTGCGCGCGACGCCGGCCGAGCTCGAGAGCCTCCTCAAGCTCGTACGAAGCCGGCTGGGCGTGAGCCTGGGCGAGGCGCTCCGCGATTAGTCGGGCGTGTGGGTCGCTCGAGCGAAGGCCCGGGCGAGCTCCCTGGCCGATGGGAAGCGCCCGGCCGGGTCGCGCGACAGCGCTCGCGCCATCCACGCGTCGACGGCCCCCGGCAAGCGCGCGTCGGGCGCCGCTTGCGACGGGATCGGAATCGGCGCGGCGAGGATCTTGGCGATGAGCGCGCCGAGGGATCCGGCCGCGAACGGTGGCGTCCCGGTCAAGCACTCGAAGACCAAGACGCCGAGCGACCACAGGTCGCTCCGGGGGTCGACCGTTCGCAGGCCCTGCGCCTGCTCGGGGCTCATGTAGAGCGGCGTCCCGAGCAAGGCGCCGCTCCGCGTGGGGACCATCCCCGGCTCGGCCATCGCGTCCGCCTCTTTGGCGAGACCGAAGTCGAGCACCTTGACCAACTCGCCTTCCGGTCCCGCCGTCAAGAAGACGTTCTCCGGCTTGAGGTCGCGGTGGACGAGCCCCGCCGCGTGCGCGAGGTCCAGCGCGCGGCAGGCCTGGGCCACGATGGCCTCCGTCTCCGAGAGCGACAGGCGTCGCCGCTCACGGAGTCGGTCCCGAAGGCTCTCGCCAGGGAGGTACTCCATCGCGATGTACGGCCGCCCTTCCGCCGTCGTCCCGTGATCGTGCACCCGGACCAGATGCGGGCTCTCGAGCGACGCGGCGATCCTCGCTTCACGGACGAAGCGCGCTCGCGGCTCGGGCAGTCGAGCCAGCCCGGAGTCGATCAGCTTGATCGCCACCTGAGCGCCGCCCCGGGACTCGTCCTCCGCGAGCCAGACCGAGGCCATGTTCCCGCCCCAGAGTTTGCCGAGGAGCCGATAGCGGCGCGACGTCGCGTCCGCTCGAAGGCCCACGAGCCACTGCCTCGGCTCGGGGCGGTCCGGGCGAGCGGCGGGCGCCCGGGGTTCCTCCGATGCTGCGCCCATCACGTCGACGACGAGGCGCCGGCAAGCAGGACAGCGATCGATGTGCTCGTGGACCGCGCGTCGCGCGCTCTCCTCGAGCGCCCCGTCGACGAGCCGAGCGAGCGTGTCGTCGCTCAGACAATCGTGCATGGGTGGACCATCCTATCCGAAGGGAGGGACGCCCTGTCGTCAGCGGGTGGCCGTCTCGCGCAGGTCGATGGTGCACGTGGTCGAACCGACCGTGGCCGTTCCGCGAATGTCTCCCGTCAGGTGATGGCCGTCCGAGGAGCTGAGCGTTCCGCTCGAGAAGGTCAGGGCGGCCCCTCCGTCCGCGCTCCCCTGACACGTGACGGGTCCGTTCGAGAGGGTCGCCGTGTCGCCCGAGACGGTGAATTCGAGCATGCACCCGGAGGCGTCCGTGTAGCTGAAGCCGGAGCCGTTCGCCTCGAGCGGCCACTGCGTCGCCATCGGGGTCGACGTATCCCCTCGGCCGTTGTCGCACGTGATCGTCTCGACCTGCGATGCGTTCCACGTCGCACCGACGAAGCAGCTCACGCCGCTGCACGCGGCGGGCGAGCCCGGGCCCGGGGGTGAGACGACGGGGGTCGATCCCCCGTTCGGGGGGGAAACGACCGGAGTCGACCCGGCGTCCGAGACGACGACGATCGGGGTCGACCCGCCGCACTGCGCCGGCAGCGCCGTCGCGACGCACGCGTCGATGTCTGCGCACCCCTTCGAGGTGCACGCGTCGGCGGCCTGCAGCGCGCCGTCGCCGAAGCGCTTGACCAGGTCGAAGCAGGGGGCCTCGTCGGTCGACGAGCTATTGCACTTGGTCCTCGCCGCGGCGAGATCGTTGCAAAAGGTCATCCCCTCGCTCGAGACTGCGACGGCGCTCAGGGTCTGGTCGATGCACGTCGACAGCCCGGAGCTCGGCTCGAGCACCGTGGCGCAGTCCTGCTGCGCGAAGCAGCTCTTGACCCCGCTCGTGACGTCGCTCCTCGCGAGAGGCAGGAAGCTGGCGCAGTCGAGGTTGCAGCTTTGGGTGCACGTCTGCACGTCTTGCTTGTTGTCGCAGTCGTGGACGCGCGCGCAGAACGCCCCGCAGAAGTCCGTGGACGAGGGGTCGTTGTTGGACGTGCTTGGTGAAGCGCCCGAGCCGTTCGCGGGACCGCACGCCGCAGCGGCGGCCAGGGCGAACACTCCGGTCAGACACATACAAGTCGAATGGATACGCAGCATGATCGTCTCCTTGCCCAGGAGAGACCCGCCCGGCCCCCGCTTTGTCTCACCGAATTTTTCGCGACGACCGCGTGAGACGAATCCGCGGCCGCCGTGTCTTCGGGGGGTGACGTCGCGCGGGTCGAAGGTCGGCCTCGCGCGGACGCAACAAGGAGCGTTCCTTGAGCACCAAGTCGCCCCCGGTCGTGGTCCTCGGTGCCGGCCTGGCGGGGCTGACGGCCGCGATCCACCTCGCTGAGCGGGGAGTCGACGTCGTCCTCTGCGAGGCGCATCCGACCTTCCTCGGCGGCCGGACGCGCGCGCGCGAGCCTTACGCGTTTCGGTGGAAGGGCCAGCTCTACACGCACTCGTTCGATCACGGGCAACACTGCATGTGGGCCCAGTACTGGAACATGAGGGCGATGCTCGACCGGCTCGGCATCCTCGCGCACAGCGTCCGCCCCTGCGAGACCACCGGATACCTGTTCGACGACGGCCGGACCGTACATCGCCTCGCGCCGTTCGACGTGAACCCGTCGAACCTCCAGCCCACCCTCCTCCATTTCCTGCGACACCTGATGCGCGCCGTGCGCGTCCCGGGGTGGAGCCCGGCGGACTCGCTGAAGGCCGCCATGGCCCTTCCGCGGTTGGCGGCGATGTGCTCGTTCGCGCACGAGCGGCACTACGAGGTCTGGGACGAGCTGTCATTGCAGGATCTGTTCGTTTGGATGGGATTGCCTGCGCAGCTCGAACAAGTCTTGAAGAGCATGGGGAAGGCGAGCACCTTCCACCGCCACTGCGACATCAGCGCGTCGTGGGGGCTGTCGATGATGGAGTCGACGATGATCGGGCACCCGGACGACCACAAGATGTGGTGCTTCCGGGGCAACCTCGGGACGCACCTCATCGACCCGCTCGCCCAGGCCCTTCGGGCCCGCGGAGGGGCGATCCTTCGCAACGCGACGGCGGCGGGCCTCGAGCGCGACGCCGACCGGATCCGGGCCATCCTCCTCGAGCCCACGGCGTCCCCGTCGGACGGTCGGTCCGCATGCTCGAGCGAAGCGAGAGAGCGGACCAAGACGCTCGACGCGGACGTGCCCCTGAGCCGGCCGCTGCGGCTGCCGTGTGCACACGTCGTGAGCGCGCTGGACATCGGCGGCTTCCAACGGTGGGCGCTCCCAGCGCTCGCGGACCTCCACGAGATCCGGGGCGTGGCCAACATGGAGGCGATCGGGAGCATCGCCGTGCGCGTGGTCACCGCGCACCCGGTCCGGCTCGGCGATCCACCGATGGGCATCTTCGCCGGCGCCTTTCGCCTCCTCGACACGTACTTCCGCCTCTCGACCTATCAGGACGAGTTCGCCGAATTTCGGGCCCGCACGGGCGGCGAGGTCCTCGAGCTGCACGCGTACCTCGCGTCGCGCGAGCTCGCGGCGTGCACGCCCGCGACCGTACGAGCCCTCGTAGAACGCGAGATCCTGCGCGCGTGGCCGGAGCTCCGGGACGCCGTCGTCCACGTCGCCGTCGGCTGCAACGAGCGGACGTTCGACAAGCACGGGGTCGGGCACGCGCGGTTCGAGCCACGCATGAAGACTTCCCTGGCGAACCTGCTCCTCTGCGGGAGCTGGATCCGGACGAGCGAAGCCGTCCACGACATGGAGAAGGCCGTGGTGACGGGTCTGCGCGCCGCCAACACCGTGCTCGAGGAGCACTCGCTCGCTCCGTTCGAGGTCCGGCGACTGCGGCCGCCGTCGTCGCTGCAGCGCCTGGCGGCGCTCCTCGGCCCGATCTTGCCACGACCGCCCGCGCTGCGGTCGGGCCGACCCGCGCGAGGGGGGCCGAACCGATGAAGACCGTATCGCGTCGCATGTCCGAAAATGGGACGCGCAGCGTCCGATCACGCGCGTCGCTCGCGTGCCATCGTGAGGTGAATCGATGAGCGCACTACGAAGAGGATGTGTCGCGGCAGCCGTGGGCCTGGGCGTCGTCGCCGGCGGGCCGCTGGGATGTCACCACGGCCGCGTGAACACGGTGCTCGAGGACCTCGGGCTCCGCGAGAAGAGGCCGAAGGGCGAGGCGAACGCCTCCCAGGGCGGCGGGCAGTCCCCCCGGGCGAGCGCCGCGCCGCCGTCGTCGAGCGCTTCGCAAGGCGTGGTCGTCGGCGAGACGATGACGCAACCCGCCCTACCCGAGCCCGCGGCCGTCGGTGCGACGCGTCCGGAGGCGTTCGCCTTGGTCGTGGGCATCGAACGCTACCGCGACGTCCCGCCGGCCAAGGGGGCGCGCAACGACGCGCTCGAGTTCGCGCGCGTCGCGAGCAGCACGCTGGGCGTACCCCGCGGCCAGATTCACACGCTCATCGATGACCGGGCCACCAAGGAGGACATCGAAGCGGAGCTCGACTGGGTCAAGACGAGCGTGCCAAAAAACGGTCGCGTGTACTTCTACTTCAGCGGGCACGGCGTCCCCGACGCGCAGACGAAGGGGTCCTACCTCGTGCCTTACAACTTCACGCCGTCGCGCCTCGGTCGGACGGGCGTCGCCTTGTCCTCGGCGCTCGTGACGCTGAGCCACAGCCGCGCCAAGGAGCTCTACGCGTTCGTCGACGCCTGCTTCGCCGGCAATCAGGCGGGCCTCATGGCCGACGACCGCCCCGTCGTCCAGGTCGTCGAGGACGTCGTCGCCCCCGCCAACGTGATCCTCCTCACGGCCACGTCGCAGAACCAGCTCTCGGGGCCCGACGTGAGCGGCAAGCACGGTGCGTTCACCAAGTACCTGATCGAGGGCATCGGGCAAGGGCTGGCGGACTCGCAAGGAGATCACCAAATCTCGGCGCAGGAGCTCTTCGATTGGATGAAAGGAAAGGTCGAGACCGAGGCGCACAACGCCGATGGGCGCTTGCAGCAACCGAAGCTCACCTCGAGCAAAGGGATGGACGCGAACGACGCGATCGTCGCGTATATCTCGCCGTCCCCGTAGGGGCTCGGAGCGCCCATGAACCGACGTTGCTCGGTCACTTGCGCCACCGCGGTGCTCGCCGTCCTCGCCGCCTGCGGCGACGCCCCCACGCGTCCTGCGGAGACGGCCGGCCGTGCGACCCCGGCCTCCGGGGTCACGTACTCCGCGCCTCCGGCCCACCCGCCCGTCTCCGGCGTCCAGGCCACGGCCGCGAGCGACGAGTGGCGGTGCGGAGGCGACCTCGCGCCGCCGACCGGTTACCAGCAGGAGACCGCGTTCGAGGACGCGCACGACGCCAACGCGCGCGAACGGGCGGTCGAGAGCGCGACCCGCAGGCTCACCGAGCGCCTCTGCGGAAACGCTTCGAGCGCCGACTGTCAGGCGCTCGCCGCGAGCGCGCGTCCGTGGAAGACGGGACGAAACGACGCGAACGAGTGCGCCATGGTGGTGGTGAAGGACGCCGACTGGCGAGACTGGCAGCACCGCACGATGACCCTGCAGGAGCTCGACGCGAAGCTCGCGCAGGCGGCGGGCGAGCTCCTGCCCGGGCCCGCCGTAGAGCGACGGGTGGCGATCGATCGGGTACGCGACCTCGGGGTCCCGGGGGGTGCGCGCGCGGACTGGCTGCGAGAGCGCCTGGAGCGGTTCCTCCAGGACCATGGCACGCTGGCCGACGTGCCCAAGGGCTGGGCCGGCGACGGCCTGCCCGCCCGCATCGACGTGGTGGTCCGGTGCGACATCGTGGCGCGGGCAGAGCAGGGCGTGGCGACGCTCGAGGCGAACTGCGTGGCGCTCCGCTCGGGGCGGAGGCGAACCCGAAGCTCGCCGGTCACCTTTGCGGAGCACGCGGCTCCTCCGGGTCCCTCCGGGACCGCTCCGGCCACGCTCCCGGAGAGCGCCGGAATCACCGTCCGCCTCGACTCGCGGCGCGGCGGCAGCCTGTGCGCCGGGGATCGGACTCAGATCTGGCTCAGGAGTCAGGAGACGACGTACGTGCGGGTCTTCGACCTGTACGGGGACGGGGAGGCCCTGCTCATCTTTCCGAACCGCGAACAGCGCGCCTCGCTCGCGCGGGCGGGCCAGTCGATCGCGCTCGGAGGGGAGCTCGGCTTCGAGGCCGTGCCCGTGCCGGGCTCCGATGAGGAGCGGTTCCTCGTCGTGGCGGCGTCCGACGAGTCGACGCTGGGGCGCCTGCGCGACGGCAGCGGCCCCTGCCGCGTTCCGCCGGAGCTCGCGCG
>DATGJA010000272.1:0-10559 GCA_035295445.1 Polyangiaceae bacterium
AGCTGGGCGACGCGTACGTGCTCGGCCTGGTGCGCGTGGTCCTCGGCCTGCTGCTCTTCGCGAACGCCTTGCGCGCCGCGCACGAGCTCAAGGAGCGCGGCTACTTCGGTGAGTTCTTCCACTGGCCGATGATCCCCGAGCCGCTCGTCCCGTCGCGATCGGTCTACGACGTCGTCGTCATGGCGCAAATCCTCCTGTCGGCCCTCGTCGTGGCCGGCTACCGGGCGCGCTTTGCCCTGCTGACGAGCGGGCTCCTCGGCGCGTATGTCCTTTTCTGCGATCGCGTCCAGTATCACAACAATCGATGGGCGCTCTTCTGCTACTCGATTCTCCTCTCGCTCGGCCCGTGCGACCGGTCGTTTTACGCCGTCGCGCCGGCCGCGGGGACGCGCGTCGGGCCGCTCTGGGCAGCGCGCCTCGCGCAGGCGCAGGCGTCGCTCATCTACGTCGCGTCGGGCGGGTCCAAGCTCCTCGATCCGGACTGGCGGAGCGGCCGCGTGATCCTCGAGCGCTTTCACCTCTACGGGTACCAGGCGCTCGCGCAGGGCGTCCCGCCCTGGGTGATGGATTGGTTCTCGCAACCCGGCGTGACGAGCGCGCTGTCGAAGGTCGCGATCGCCACCGAGCTCGCCCTTGCCGTCGGGTTGTGGTCTCGGCGCGGCCGCGTCGTCGCCCTCTGGTGGGGCGTCTGGTTTCACTTGACCATCGAGGCCACGAGCCGGGTCGAGGGCTTCACCTGGCTCACGTTCGCGATCTACGCGCTCTTTGTCACGCCGAGCGTGCGCGAGCGCAAGATCTTCTTCGACTCCACGCGCCCCCGCGGCCGGGTGATCGCGCGCGCGGTCGCCCTGCTCGACTGGTTCGCCCGATTCGAGATCAAGCCTTGGGCCCCCGACGACATTCGCAAGGGTCACTCCATCGTCGTCGTTCGGCGCGACGGTTCGCTCGCCACCGGGCCGCGCGCGCTCGCGATGGTGGCGCGATGCACCCCGCCCCTCTTTCCCCTCTGGGCGCCGCTGGCGTTCGTCGCGAGCTTCACGGAGAAGGGCGAACCGGGGCCGCGCTCGTGAAGTGCTGCGGATTGGGATGGCGCGAGCCCAATCCGGTGTTAAGACCAAAGGCGATGCGTCGCGGGGTGGCGGTCGGATTGGCATTCACGGTCGTGGGGTGTCTCCCCGTGGGGATGGGCCAGCTCGAAGCCGCCAACGACGTTGGCGCGGAAGCCCCGATCACCGAACCGCCGGTGGTGCAATCCGTCGTCACGGTGAAAGAGAAGGACGACTCGGCCGATCCGGACGTGGTCGTCGAGACGGCCGCGGCCCCCGCCGCCCTGCCGGGCCGGCGACCGCCGGATCCCGTCTTCTTCCGCATGGGCGCCGGCTACGGGGCGCTCGGTCGTCTCGATCTCGCATCCTGCCGCAACGAGGGGTTGGCGCCCGGTTACCTTCGTCTGCGCGTCACGTTCCATGTGAGCGGGCGGGTCCTTCGCGCCGCCGTCGAGAGCGCGAGCGCCCCGCCGTCCGAGGCGCTCGAGTGCATCGGCGAGCAGCTCGAGGCCGCCTGGGTACCTGCCTTCGACGGCGGCGAGGTCACTCTGTCGAAGAGCTATTTCGTGAATTGAAGATCGCGTGGTTCATCGTCGTCGGGAGCCTCCGCGCCCAAGCCGTAGGCGTCAGGCCCGGTGCCACTCGCCCCGCTGGACCACGGGCAGCTGCAGGGCCCGTTCGCGCTCCAGGTCGAGGTTCCCGACGTGCAGCGAGATCGGCGCCTGCACCCACTTGTAGATCGACGCGCTGAAGAGGCGAACGAAGCGCGCGGTCCAGTCGTCGAGCCTCTCCGGCGGGTGCTCCGGGAAGATGGCCTTGAGCGCGGTGGCCACCTCTTGGGGCGCCATCTTCTCCCCCGCGAACAGGGCGAAGCACGCGTCGAGGACCGGGAACGGCATGAGCTCGCGCTCGTCCTCCTGATCCTCGGCGAGCTCCGCGCTCGCGGGCTTGAGGAGCGTGAGACGGATGGACTCCCAGCGCCCCGTCTCGTAGAGCCAATCGAGCAAGTAGTTGACGACCGTCTTGGGGACGTTCGCGATGACGCTGAGGGCCCCCTCGCCGTCGCCGCCGATCGTCGCGTACCCGACGGCCTTCTCGCTCATGTTGCTCGTCTGGAGGAACAACCCACCCGCGGAGTTGGCCCACGTCCACATGCGCTCGGAGCGGACGCGCGCCTGGACGTTCTGCCGCGCGAGCGCCGTCACCTTCTCGCCCGGTTGCAGCATCTTCTCCACCGAGGCGAGCTCGCGCTCGAAGGCGTCGTCGATCGACACGACCGTCAGGAGGGCGTCGAAATCGCGCGCGGCTTGCTCGGCGGCGGCGCGCGTCTCGGCGGACGAGTAGCGCGTGGGAAGGAAGAAGGCGCGGAGCGTCTCCCTCGCCTTCGCCTTGCGTCCGTCCGGCGGCAGGTCGGCCCAGCGTCGGTCGATCCATCGCCTCGCGATCGCCAGCACGAGGAGGCTGTCGCGCCCGCCCGAGAGCGCCACGCCCACCGCGCGAAAGCACGCGTTCTTCTCGAAGTAGTCTCCGAGCCCGAGGGCGAGCGCGTCGAGCAGCTCGCCGCAAAACGCGGCGCGCGGGTGCGGGGGCGGCGCCGCGCCCGCCGGCAGGAAGAAGTTCTTGCCCGCGGGGACCGGGAACGTGAGGTGCTCGCGTCCCCTCGTCGGCGCGCCGACGCGGACCCGCCCGACCTTGGACGCCTGACCGGCGAGCGCCGCGCGGTCCTCGCGCCACGTCGTGTTCTCGGTCCGAAGGCGCCGGGTCCGGTCGAGGTCCACCGTGATCGACTCGACCCCCTCGCGAAAGCGGGGTGCCGAGAAGAGCAAGCGCCCGTTCTGGGCCACGAACCCGCCGCCGTCGAAGATGAGACCGTCGTTGGCCCCGACGAGGTTCGCGTAGGCGAGCGTGACCTGACAATCGGCCGATCGGGTCGCGATCATCTCCCGCCGCGTATCCGCCACCCCGAGGCGGAACGGCGACGCGCTCACGTTCACCACGAGCTCGGCCCCCGCGTACGAGCGTCGGCGCATCGGGCCGTCCGGCGACCACGCGTCCTCGCACACCTCGAGGGCGACGACGCCGAAGTCGAGCTCGAAGACCAGGTCGCCGAACGGGACGCCGTCGACCGCGTCGACCATGCCCGCCGTGCCGTGCGCCAGCGTGCGCGCCTCGTAGAACACGTTGTAGAGGGGCAGCTTCTCCTTTGGGACGAGGCCCCAGACGTGGCCCGCGTGGACCAGCGCCGCGACGTTGTAGAGCGAGGCGCCCTGCGCGACGACGAGGCCGAGCACGCACGCGCAGTCGAGCGCCGCCGTCTCGCGCGCGAAGCGCTTCAGCTCGGCCCTTTGCGCCTCGACGAACGCCCGCCACTGGACGAGGTCCTCGGGCGGGTAACCGCCGATGAGCTGCTCCGGCATCGCGACGAGGGTGGCGCCGTCGGCGGCGGCCGCGCGCGCCTGGGCGACCGCTCGATCGACGTTCGACCGACAGGCCCCGACCGTCGAGTTCACGTTCGCGACGGCGATGCGTACGAGATTCATCGAGGCGGCTCTGTCGAGCCTACCCCAGGACGCGCGGCCCCGCCCCCTAGGCGCGGTATACTCGGGCGGGGTGTCGCTCGTGCCCGGATCCTCGCGCGGTGCTCTCATCGCTCTCGCGGCCGGCGGCGCCGCGGCGGCCGTCGTCGTGATCGTGCTCGCCGTGTTCGCCGTTCGCGCGCTTCGCGGCGAGGCGCCCGCGCCGCCCCCCGCCGTCGTGGGGGAGAGCGCGCGGGCGGGCGAGGAGGGGATGCGCGCCCGCGGGACCGAGGAGCTGCGCAAGATCGGGTGCGAACAGGCGGTGGTCATCGACATCGCGCGCCTGATGCACGACGCGAGCGTCATCCGCGAGGGCGAGCCGCGGTACATCGTCACGTGCGACGCGAGCATCGCGGCTCCGCCTTGCGATCGCGCGGCCGCGACCTACTTCGCCGCGCTCGGCGGGCCGGCCGAGGGCCTCGTCAACGTCCGCGTCGCGCCGCGGGGGGCCCGGGTCCCCACGTGCTCGCGGCTCTACGCGCCGAACGGCGCGGATCGGGGGCCGTACGCGAGCTACCGTTGAGAGAGGGAAGACCGCCGGGACGCCGGGGTCGCCCAGAGAGAAGTCCTCCCATCGGGAGACCGCGGGACTCCTGCGTGGGATCCCCGAGATCGATCGCGGGTGGACCGTGGTCTCCCGTGGGGGGGACCGAGGACCATGGGCCGGGAGGAACGGGCTTGTGCGCGGTCCATCCGTGGATGGTGCGCGGGGAGGACGCGTCCTCCCGCGGGTCGAACCCGGGATCCACCTGGGTCGAAGGGCGTCCTCCTCACGGGGAGGAGACACAGCGTGCAGGGTCGAAGGCCGACTCCACCACGGCAGGACGCTGTCCTCCCGAGGGTAGATCGTTGCCTTGCCGACGATCGATCCCGGCACCCACCACGCACAAGTCGGGGATTCACCGCGCACGACCAAGGGAGCCATCGCGGACAAGACCGGCATCCACCGCGCATGATTCATGGACCTACCGCGCACCGGTACGAGGCCGATCGCGATGGATCCATGGGTAGGCCCGCCGAGACCTTAAGAGGATGCCCGACCGAAGCCGGCATGGACTCGCGCAGGAGCTGGGTCCTACCCGCGGGTGATGTCGCGATGATCCCGATGAAGGTCAGGGCCTTCGCGCCGTGGAGGCAGGGAGCCTCGCGGTCGATCCCTGGGAGGACCCGCGGGTGCCTCGTCGTCTACCGTGTCCAATGGCGAGGCCACCGGATGATGGACGCGAGCGACCCCCGATCCCTGCTGGGTCCTCCCGCGCCCTCGAAGCGCGGACCGCGAGGGACAACGGCTCCCCCATCGCCATGCAAGTCGCGTCCTGCCCGCCCATGGGTGCGAAGGAGATACGGCGCGGAGCCCATGGGGAGAAGACGCTCCCCGTGGTCACCCGTAGCTCCTGTCAACCGATCGGTTGCGACAGGGCGGATCAACCGACATAATCGTTTGAAATCATTTGATAAACATCTTGTTCGACCGAACGGTTGCGACAGGCAGGACGACGTGGAGTGTCGCACTTAGTCTTCTTGAAAGATCATTCCGAATCACAAGTAACCAATAAGAAAAAACGATGGTGATGGCTCCTCTCGATCGATCGGTCGCGACAGGTGCGACACGTGGTGCGACAGCGATCAAGCGTCGCAGTCACCGCTATCTCCCTGAAATCACACGCCGCAGAAGCCGGCCCGGCGATTGCGTAGGGCCTTCCGCCAACGAGGGAGACCAGACCATGCCTCAAATGAGTGGGAGTCGAAGTCGAGCGCTATCGAGAATTGCCGGGTGGACGACGCTCATCGGTGCCGTCCTGGCCGTGACCATCGGCCCGCACCCGGGAGCGCGCGCCTCGGCGGCGTCACAGGTTCCGAAGGAGATCACCGTCAATCGGACGGTTCCTGCAGTCACGCCGCCGTCCGCCGAGCTTCGATTCAGTGCCGCGCCAACGGACGAAGAGTTCCTCCGGACCGGCTTGTTTGCGCAGCCGTTGATTCCGGTGGGAAAGACATCTCCCAAGGAGAATCGAGACCTCGCCGCCGCGCTCCTCGCGTACGACGTCGCCGGCCGTCGCGACGCGGTCGACTCAGTCGTGCGCTACATCGATCAACACCCCGGCTCCGCGTGGGGGCCAGCCTTGCTCGTGAACCTGGGCGCCACTTATCGCATTACTGGCCATTTTTCCAAGGCCCTCGACACGTGGCAGTCCGCCTGGGACATGACGAGGGGCCTCACCGACGAAGCGGGGAAGCTGACGGGCGACGCCGCGCTTGCGTATCTCTCACAATTCGAAGCTTACCTGGGCCGAAAAGAGACATTGGGACCGCTTCTCGACGAGGTGCGGGGCCGGCCGGTCCGGGGAACGGCGGCGCAACTCGTCAGCAACTCGTCGAGGGGTCTGGCCGAGATGGTGGAGCGCCCCGACGTGTCCTTCAAGTGCGGGCCGTCCGCGCTGAGTCGCATCTTGGCTCATGAGGGAAAACGTTCGCCCGCCGCCCAGGCCGTTCTCGATGCGGCGCAGTCGACGCCCGAGGGGCTCTCGCTCACGGCGGTTCAGGGGATCGCGGCGAAGGCGAAAATGAACTACCAGATGGCGTTTCGCACACCCGGGGCGCCCATGGTGGCCCCCGCGGTCGTGCACTGGAAGGTCGGCCACTACGCGGCCCTCCTCGGGCGCAACACGAAGGGTTTGTACGAGGTCGGCGACCCCACGTTCGGTGAGGACATCCGGATGCGGGAGGCCACCTTCGACGAGGAGGCCAGCGGCTACGCCCTCGTGCCATCGGGTCCTCTGCCGCGCGGGTGGCGCCGGGTGTCGAGCGACGAGGGCGGAACGGTTTGGGGTCGTGGCAACACCGGGAGCAACCACGACGATGGTGCCACCGGCCGCGACGAGATCCACGCCTTCGACTGCGCAGGCCACGGCGGTTGCTCCAGCTGGAACGTCGAGGCTTCTGTGGTGGGTCTCTCGCTGCACGACGATCCCGTCGGGTACACGCCACCCGTCGGTCCCGCGGTGCGGTTCCCGCTGGACTACTCTCAGCGGGACTCGGTGCAGCCGATGCTGGGTTTCACGTACACGAACTTCGGCAACCGATGGAACAACGGCTGGGTCAGCTACATCATTGATAACTCCGGATGCGAAGGCTTCCACAGCGTCATGCCGCTACTGGAAGTCTACGGGGTCGCCGCGGAGGGCGAAGTTCTAGGGGATGTTCCCCCCTCCGACTGCGCCACGCTGTACCGCCGAGGCGGCGGAACGGAACCATTTGTCTTCGCCACCGACCCGACCACCAACACGCTCGCCACGAGCTCTACGTTCGGTCCCTTCAGTCAGAGTCAACTGCAGCGCCTGACCGACGCGAATGGAAATTTCCGGGGTTTCCGACGCTTCCTTCCCGACGGCTCCTCGGAGCTCTTCCAGCTGGCCGTGCCCGGTCCCGCCGGTATCGGATTTGCGTACTTCCTGTCACTCGTCCTGGACCCCCAAGGCAACCAGGTTGCCCTCACCTACGATAGCCAGGTTCGCCTCGTCGCGATTACCGACGCGCTCGGTCAGGTCACGCGCCTATGCTACAGCGGCCAGCTCGACTCTACTTGCCAAGGGCGCACGGCGCCCGACGCCCTCAAGGTCACGCAAGTAACCGATCCGTTCGGCCGTTCTGCATTCTTTGCATACGACGCGGCCACAGGACACCTCACCAGCATCACGGATGTCCTGAACCTGGTGTCGAGCTTCGACTACACCCCAGGCACGGACTTCGTCCAGAAACTGACGACCCCGTACGGTTCCACCCAATTCGCTTTCACAGATTCCACGGTCAACACTACCGTCGGAAGCCTGCGCTCCGTCACAGCCACGGACCCGATGGGTCGCGTAAGCTACGTGGAGTTCCACCAGGGTGGCGCCAATTGCACGGCGTCCGTAAATGTGCACGCTTCCGTCGATAGTAACTTCATCCCTTGCTCGGAAGCCTCCGTTCCCGCGGGCATGTCCACGTTCAATCAGAATCTACAATATCGTAATACTTTCATCTGGGACCCGTACCAGTATCAAATAGCCCAGGCGCAAGCGTCGGCAAGCAGTGGCACGTCCATCTACAGTTTCGCAAAGACGATCCATTGGTTGCACACCAATGAAACGGGTACCACCAACACGAATCCCCTGACCGCCTCCCGGATTCCGGAGAGCATCGTTCCGAACGGCAACGACGCCCGCATTTGGTTCAGCTATGACAACCAATCACGAGCCAAGCCCGGATCAGGCGGCTGCTTTGAGCAGGTTCTTCAAGACGGGCGTGGATACCGGCGAGATTACGACAGAGACGCTAGAACGGTACCTCCGTCTGGCCTTCAACGCATTGGAAGATCCGGCCAAGGCAACCGAAATAGGGTCAGCAGTGCAAACTCAACGCATAGAGATGATCTCTAATCTTTTGGGAAAGAGGGGATGCGAGTGACGCAGATGTCGGAGTTGTGCCTGCGGCTTCGGGAGCGATGGGTTTCGCGTGGAATTCCGGTCAACGCTGGGGCCTCCGCTGAGACGATTGCTCGGCTCGAAGAACGGCTGGGTGTGTGCCTGCCGGAGGCACTTAAGGTCTACCTACGAGTCGTCAATGGCATGGCGCCCACGGGTTGGGATGGAGATATGATGTCGTTTTGGGGCGATCAGAAGATATTAGACGAGTTTTCGTCCCGTAGTTCCAAGGACCCGTATGTATTTGTTCCAATCGCTGATTACTCGATCGATGCATGGGCTTGGGTAATGCCCATAAACGGCGGACGTGTGAGTGATGCTGTCCATACGTTCGGGCCGCCTCTGGCACAGTGTCGTTCTAGTTTAAGCGAATTTATCGAATCGTATCTTGCCGGCGAAAACCTGGAACCCGTCATACTCGAGGCGGGCGTTGTGACCTGGCGTTAAATGCTCGGAAGTGACCCCGTCAACGGCGCGAGGAAGTTGTTGGTTGTGCCGTGCTCCCCGTTGGATCGGGGGACCGAAATAGACCAGCGACGCGAAGGGCGCTTCGACGCTGGACCGTAAGCCCTCCGCGAATGGCGTATGGAGCGAGTCCTAGGGACGTGTCAAGCATCATGGATGCTGCCGGCGCGGGGACCTTGGGTGCTCCTCGTCGCCGGCGTGAGCGTCTCCTCGTGTGGTGGAACCGTTCTTCCGCGAAGCGACGCCTCGAACGCGTCGACGGTGGACGCGCACGCCGACGCGAGCGAGCAGGACGTGGGCTCCACATCGGACGGCGGCGCGTGCGCGACGCTCCTCGATGTGGCCGAGCCGCCTCCGATCGTGCAAGTCGATCTGGACGGCGGCGTGCCGCTGCAGCAGTCTGCTCTTGCCGAAGCCATCGTGTACTGCAATTACTTGAGTCGTTGCTCGGCGATGGCGACGTACATGGTAAACGAATGCATCATGGCATTGAGCCAGAATGACTCGTGGACATACAGCGAGTGCGACCCGCGTCCGCCCGCCTTCGCCGACTACGAATGTACGTCCGTCCAGAACATTCACGCTCACAGAGCGACTCTACTGGCCGAGGTCGAAGCCGGGCTCGTCACGTACGATCCGATCGCGGAGGCTGCGTGCCTCTCGGCGCAGCAGGAAGAACCATGCAGTGGCGTGAGTCCTTGGTTCAAGGGGGCTCCATGTGCGACCGTCTTCTCTTGCGCAGCAGACCCGGGCGACGCCGGGGTTCGCGACGCGGGCGCAATGGATGGCGCGGGATGCACGAACCTCCGTACGAGTCAGCCCGCTCTCGAATCGTGCACGACGGCAAGCGATTGCGCCGACGCCTCAGCGGGTCCGTACTGCGTTCGCGGCTATTGCTATGATGCGCCTTGCGGGGATCACTTCGGTTGCCTCCGTTTCGTCGGCGAGGGCGCGCCCTGCGACTCGAACCCCCCAACGCTTGGAAATGTCACGAGTCCGGGCAATCTCCGGTGCGCGCCCGGTCTGACGTGCCGAGGCGCGCCCGGCGACGGCGGGGTCGGCACGTGCGCCACGCCCCAGGATGTGGCTGGCCCGTGCCTGATGGGAACGGCGATTTCCGGATGCGCCTTGGGGCTAATCTGCCAATGTGGCAAGTGTCAGATTCCGCCCAGTGAGGGGACATGCGCGGTGAACACGTGCAAGCCCGGCGTTGCATACTGTGACCCTAAGACGAACACGTGCGTGCCCGTCCAGGCGGCGGGTGCCGACTGCACTGCGGAAATGGCGCAGGCGTGCGCTCCGAATCTTGTATGCGACGCTACGACGAATATGTGCGAGTCCCCTATGCCGTGAGAACATTTGTGGGTCGCGGGATTCCTTGCGCGCCTGCTGCGAGTTCGTGCAAGACATTCGCGGTTGGCAATCGGGGCCGGGCGTCGTGAGCCCTGAGGCCCGCTACGGAATCGACCCGAGCGCCGCGTCCACCATGGGCAAAAACAAGCTGTCCGGCGACCGCTTGCGGAAAGCCTCCGCCCGCGCGCGCGCCTCGTCGTAGCGGCCCGCCTTGACCAGCGCCTGGATCTGCAGCGCGTCGCGCTCCTCGCCCAGCAGCGGGGACGGGAACGCCCGGCGGTGCCGCTCGAGCACCTCGAGCGCGCCGCGCGCGTCGCCCTTCACGAGGGACGTCCGCGCCTCGTCGAGCATCATGCGCTCCGCCGAGAGCTGGGAGGCATGCGACCGAGGCGCCGAGGGATGCGCGGCCGGCGCGGAGTCCGCCGCAGGCGAGGGCAGCGCGGGCGGGATCGGCGACGCCGGTTCGTTCGGCGCGGCGCTCACCGGGGTCGCCGGAGCCGGGCGCTCGAGATACACGACGCGCGCGGGCGGCTCCCGGACGAGGCCCGCGTGAAGCGCGGCGCCGACCACACCCCCGAGGAGGAACGCGGCGACGATCCGGGGGGTTGCGCCCGAGGGCGTCGACCGAGGGCCGGCCGGGGTCGCGCCCGGGCCCG
>DATGJA010000273.1:0-5711 GCA_035295445.1 Polyangiaceae bacterium
ACCCCCGAAGATCGGCAGCTTGAGCACGAAGCCGTCCTTGGCGGCCCGACCGTCGGGCGTCGCCACCCAGGTCAGCACGCGGCCGATCGCCAGCGCCCCCGCGATCCCCAGCACGACGCCGAGGAGGTACGCGCCCACCGATTCGACGAGAACGGCGCAGAGGACCAGAAACCCCCCGGCCACCAGCGCACCGACGACGAAGAGCATGTGACGGGCGCGCTCGGCCGGCTTGTAATCGCTGAGCGCGCCGCGCGTGAAGCTGAAGGTCACGAGCGCCACGACGCAGCCGAGCATCTGGTTGGACGACACGAGGTGGGACGTCCCGATGAGCGCTTGCGTGTACCAGGGCAGGGCCCGGTCCAGGCTCTCGTAGATGGCGGTGACCTTGGGGACGACCACGACCATCATGACGGTGATGAGCGCCGAGCCTATGACGACCATGAGGGCCGGGTACGCCAGGGCGGCCGCCACCTTCCCGCGCAGCTTCGACTGCGACTCCATGAAGTCCGCCAGCCGCTCGAGGACGCCCTCGAGAGTCCCCGATGCCTCGCCGGCGGCGACCATGCTGACGTAGAGGTTGGAAAAGACGTTGGAGTGCGCTTCGAGGGCCTTGGCGAGGGAGCTCCCCTCGTTGAGGCGGTCGACGACCTGAGTGAGCACCCGCTTGAGCTCGAGCTTCTCCATCTGTTCGATCAGCGCCCCCACCGATTCGACGAGCGGGATGCCCGCGTTCACGAGCGTCGCGAGCTGACGCGTCATCATGGCCACGTCCGTCGGCGAGACCCGGCGAAAGAGGGGCGCGGCCTCGAGCGACTTGCCGTTGGCGCGGCGCGCCTTCTGTTCCTCGTGAGCGCCGGTCAAGAGGACGCCCTCGCGCTTGAGGGTCGCCCGGAGCGACTTCGCGTTGTCGGCGTCGCGGACGCCGTGCACGGCCTTACCCGTCGCGGCCTGAATCCCTCGGTACTCGAAGACGGCCACGGGTCACCCGACCTCTCCGGGTGCGCCGACCCCGACCACCCCCGCCGCCCGCTGCGTCGGCCCGCTCGGCGTCGGTTCGACCTCGACGTCCTCCTGCGTCGCGGCGAGCACCTCCTCGACGGTGGTCAGTCCCGCGAGCACCTTGCGCGCGCCGTCGTCGCGCAGCGTGTCCATCCCCTGGTCCATGGCCGCGCGCTTGATCGTTCGAGCGTCCGCCTTCCTCAGGACGAGGGGGCCGACCGCGTCGTCGACGAGAAGCAGCTCGTAGATGCCGCGACGGCCGGCAAAGCCGGTGTTCGTGCACTGATTGCAGCCGCGCGCCTTGTGGAACATGGGACGGACGTGTGGATCGAAGGTGTCGAGCACGTCGGACCCCGCCTCTGTCGTCCTCGGGAAGTACCGCGAGTTCGCGTTCTCGCGGCGGGCGAGGCGCGCCCGGACCCGCTCGGGTGTCAGGCCGAGCTCCTCGAGCTCGAAGTCCTCCGCGGGGTAGGCGTATTGGCAGTTCGGACAGAGGACGCGGACGAGACGCTGGGCGAGGATGCCGATCACGCTCGAGCGCAAGAGGAACGGCTCGGCCCCCATGTCGATCGTCCGCGTGATCGCCCCCGCCGCATCGTTCGTGTGGATCGTCGAGAGGACAAGGTGCCCGGTCAGCGACGCGTTGATGGCGATGTCGAGCGTCTCCTGATCGCGGATCTCGCCCACCATCACGATGTCGGGGTCCTGCCGCAGAAAGGCGCGCAAGGCGCTCGCGAACGTCAGCCCGATCTTGGGCTGAACGTGCACCTGGTGAATCCCTTGAATCTCGTACTCGACCGGGTCCTCGGCCGTCAGGATGTTGAGGTTCGGGCGGTTGATGCGGTTGATGCAGGCGTAGAGCGTCGTCGTCTTGCCGCTCCCGGTCGGCCCGGTGACGAGGATGATCCCGTCCGGACGGCGGATGAGCGTATCCATCAACGTGTACTCTCGCGGACTGAACCCGAGGTCCGGCAGGTCGAGCAGGACGCTCGACTTGTTGAGCAGACGCATGACGATGCGCTCGTACCCGCGGCTCGTCGGGATGGTGCTGACGCGGATGTCGAAGCCCTTGCCGGCGATCTTCTTCGTGATGCGGCCGTCCTGGGGCAAGCGCTTCTCCGCGATGTTGAGCGCGCTCTCGATCTTGATGCGGCTGATGATGCTGTTCATGAACGCGCGCGACGCTTGCCGGGCCACGTACAGCTCGCCGTCGATGCGGTACCGGACGATGACCTCTTTCTCTTCGGGCTCGATGTGGATGTCGCTGGCGCGCTCCTTCATCGCCTGGAGGAACAGCGAGTTGACCCACCGGATGACGGGCGCCTCCTCGTCCGAGTCGAGGATGTCGCCCGCGACCTCCTCGTCGGCCGCGTCCTCTCCGGTCTCGAGCTGTTCGCGCCCCGCCGTGCGCTCGTAGACGCGGTTGATCGCGTCCTCGATGCGATCGCGCCCGCCGACCGCGGCGTCGACGGGCTTGCCGAAGATGACGCGCAGGTCGTCGAGCGCCTGCGTGTCGAAGGGATCGCCGCACACGACGTGCACAGCCTCGGCCTCCTCGCGCACCACGAGGATCTTGTGAGCCTTCGCGAAGGCGATCGGCACCCGCGCGGCGAGCGGGATCGCCACGTCGGCCACGTCGACCCGCTCCACCACGGGGAGCTGGGCCTCCTCGGCCAGTGCCCTCGCGAGGTCCATCTCGTCGACCACGTTGGTGTTCACGACGAGATCGAGGAGGTCGATCGCGCGCTCGCGCTGCACGGCCCATAGCGCCTCGAGCTTGTCGGGCGGGACGAGACCGCGCCGAACGAGGATGTCGCCGAGGAATCTCTGCTCCGAGCCCATCGCTACTTCTCGATCTTCTCGATGTTGCGAGCGGGCGGCTGGATGTTCAGCCCGGGCGGCGGGGGCGGAGGAAGGTTCGGGGGCGGCGCGGCGGCCGGCGGCGCGCCGGGCGCGGCCGGGGCGGCACCGGGCGCCGGAGCGCCCACCGGGGCGGCAAGCTCGAGCGGCTGGCCGGGCTCGTGGGTCTTGATCTCGCGCGGCTTCGTCAGCTCCTCGAGGTGCCTGCGCTCCTCCAGGTCCGCGTACGACTCGCGGATGTCCTCGAGCAGACCGTTGGTCCTCGAGTAGTCCTTCGGCGGCTCGTAGTCGGTTTGATCGCTGAACACGAAATAGTGGTCGAGAAACTCCTGGCGCTCCTGCATCTTGCGCTCGAACACGCCGCGAAGGTCCGCCTGCTCGCGCACGATGTACGGCGTGAGCACGAGGATGAGGTTGGCCTTCTGCATGGACGACGTGCGCGAACGGAAAAGGGCCCCGAGCACCGGGATGTCGCCGAGGAGCGGGATCTTCTGATCGTTGCGCGAGATGAAGTTGCGCACGAGGCCGCCGATGACCACCGTTTGCTGGTCCTTGACCACGAGCTGCGTCTGCGCCGTCCGCTTCGAGAAGGGGATGACTCCGAGGGTTCCCTGCGCCTGCCCGGCGACGTCGCTGATCTCCTCGCTGACCTCGAGGCGTACCTCGTCCGAGTCGTTGAGGTGCGGCACGATCTTGATCTTGGTGCCGATGTCCTGGCGGGGAGCGGTGAACCCGCCGAAGCCGCCAAAGCCTCCGAGCGCGCCGAGCGCGCCGAGACCGGATGCCCCCGCCCCCGCGGCGCCGGTGGGTAGACCGATGCCGCCGGAGTTCGTCTGCAGCGGGATGTTCTGGCCGACGCTGATCTCGGCCGGGACGTTGTCGGTCGCCAGGATGTGCGGCGTGGACAGGATATCGGCGTCGTTCGTCGACGAGAGCGCCCCGATGAGCGTGCCGAAGGCGGGGATCGAGATGCCCGTGCCGAGGAGGTTCGAGCTCCCCGGCAGGTCCGGACCGCGGATGCCGAACGCGAAGGCCTGCAGGGACGGACCGTTCGGCGCCGTGCCGGGCGGCAGGATCGACGCGAGCGGGTTGAGACCCCCGTAGAACAACGTCTGGCCGCTCGACGTCGGCCCGTTCTCGATGTCGCCCGCGTGGAACGCCACGCCGAGCTGGTTGTCGCGGCGAATCGTCAAATCCATGATGACCGCTTCGATGAAGACCTGGCGGCGGGGCTGGTCCAGCTGATCGATCACCGTACGGAGGTTGGCGAAATCGCGCAGGCTCGACGTGATGACGATCGAGTTCGTCGCCTTGTCCGCGCTGACCTTCACGCCCGACTCGAAGATTGTAAGCGGCACCGATCCCGGCTTTGCCTGCGCTCCCGGCCCGCCGGCGGACGCCGCGCCGGTCACGATTTCATTGAGGGTCTTCGCGAGCTCGGTGGCGTCGGCGTGCTGCAGCAGGAGGACGTGGATCTCACCCTCCCCCGTGTGGGGCACGTCCAGGCGCTTGATGAACTCGAGGATCCTCAGATAGGCGCGCTCTGTGCCGATGATGACGATCGAGTTGCTGCGGTCGTCCGCGATGATCTTCGTGACGTGGACGTCCCCCGAGAGCGTCGGCGCGCCCTTCTCGCCCGGCTTCGCGCCCGCCTTCAGGTCGAACACCTCGTTGAGTCGCGCGGTGACGTCCGACGCGATGCCGTAGTGCACGGGCTCGATCCAAATCTGGTCCCCGATGCCCCCGACGTCGGTGTCCTCGAGGATGCGCATCATGCGCTGGATGTTGGTCCCGGTGTCGGTGATGATGAGCAGATTGCCCGGACCGTAGACGGTGATGTCGCCGTCCTTCGACTTGAAGTGACCGAGGACGTTGGCGATGTCCTCGGCGTTCGCGTTGCGCAAGCGATGGATCCGCGTGATGTAGCGGTCCTCGCCCGTGGCCGTCTGCCCGGCGACGTAGACGGGCGCGCCCATCTTCGCGTCGGGCGAATCGACGATCTTGTAGAAGCGCCCGTGCGGCACCACCGTGAGGCCGTTCGCTTCGAGAATGGAGAGAAACGCCTGATAGGCCTCGGCCACCGTCACCTTCTGCGGGGAGAAGACCGTCGCCTTGATGTTGTGGACCTTGCCGCCGAAGATGAACCGCTTGCCGGTGAGCTCTCCGATGACGCGCACGAGCTCCGGCAGGTCGGCGTCCTCCAGCGAGAACGAGACCTTGTCGCCGGCGGGGCGCGGCTGGTAGTCGACACCCGACTCGAACTGTTGAAGGCCCTGCGTGTCCGCCTGGGGCTTTCCGCCCGGACCCGTGCCGAGCTTGACCCCCGGCGTGCCCGCGTCCGTCGTACCGATACCGGCGGCCCCCGGAGGAACCCCCGGAATGCCCGGCGCGCCGGCCGCCCCCGGCGTGCCCCCTGTCACGGGCTGACCGGCCTGCGGAGCCACGGGCTGCGCCGCGCCCGGGGCGGGCTGGCCGAGGGTGCGGACCTTCTGAGCGCGCGCGTCTGCGGCGATGAGCGAGATCGCGAAGAGACAGGGTATCGAGGTCCGCAAGAGTTGGGTGGTCATCGAAGGCTCGGCGCGTGACGGAAACGGCGAGGATCCGGGGTCATGGGGTGGAGGGTCGCGAGGCCGCGTTGGGGCTGCGCGTCGGCGTCGTAGGAGAAGGCGGTGCCCCGTCCTCGCTCGCCGAGGAGGCGGGCGAAAGCGAATGGCTCACGATCGCGGAGAGCACGAGCGTGATGGTCCCCACGACCAACACGCAGACCCCCACCATGATGCCCGCCGTGACGAGCGCGCGACGAATGAGCGTCCTATTGTCGATCGTAGGTTGGGCCATCGGCGCGGCAATCA
>DATGJA010000274.1:0-10596 GCA_035295445.1 Polyangiaceae bacterium
TTGCCTCACGCAAGGCGGCCGCGGCGCGGTGGCGATCGCCCGCCCCGTGGTATGCGACCGCCCGCACCGCCGCCGCGAGCGGGGCGGTCCACTCCATCGCCTCGCGCTCGATCGCCCTCGCCGCGCGGTGCGCCTCGGCGACGCGAGCGCGGCGTCGAGACGGAGCGGCCCCGATCGACGCCGCGGCGCACCGACCTCGGGCATAGAGGGTCATCACCCGGATGAACTGCACCGTTAAGAGGTGACTGCGCCCCAGCGCCCGGAGGTCGCGCTTCACGCGCGCGTACGCGGCGGCGCCGTCGCCCAGGTAAAGGTCGATGTCGGCCTCGAACGCCATCGCCTGCCACTGCTGCACGAAGAAGGCCGTCTGCGACCACTGCGCCAGGGCTTCGCGCACGGCGCGTCGCGCGCCCTCCGGGTCGTCGACCGCGAGGAGCGCCGTGACGCCGACGGTCGTGTCGATGTTGACCGTCGTGTACAGGTCGCCGCGGTCCCGGGCGTCGGCGGCGAGGCGCGCCTGCCTGCGGCGCATCTCGCGGATCGCGCCCGCGAATTGGAGCGCGTTGACAGCGAAGATCTGCCCGGTGGACTGCCAGTGCGCCCGCCCGTGGGGGTGCCTGGCCGCCGCGGAGTCGAGAGCGGCCCGCGCCTCGTCCCAGCGACCGCGCAAGAAAAGCGCGGCCCCGTCGGTCATCTCGAAGTACGCCTGCGCGTCGGCTCCTCCGGCCCGCGAGGCGAGCGACCGCGCGGCCTCGAGGGCGTCCGTCTCGCGCCGGCTCCGGGGGCCGCCCAGACTGGCAAGGTGCCCGATCTCGATCCCCAGCGCACGCAGGACCTGGAAGCGGTCGCCTGCACGCAACGCGACCAGGTAGTGGCGCGCCTGCATGCACGCGCCGAGGACGACGTCGACCACGGCGAGACCCATCGCCACGGCGTAGATCGCGTCGATCCGCACGCGGTCCTCGGCCGACACCCGATCGCCGTCCCGCTCCGTGAAGCGGACGCCGAGCACCGCCCCGCGAAGCCGATAGATCACGAGCCAAAAGAGCGCCGCCCACTTCGAGCGCGGCGCGGTCATTCCGAACTCGGCGAGAACCCCCCGGAGCACGCGGGCGCCTTCCTCGATCCGCCCGCACGTCAGGAGCTGCTCGGCCGCGGCGCGCTCCAGCTCGACGCGTCGGAGACCCGGCTCCCCGGTCGCCGCCTCGAGATAGGCCCGCGCCGACTCGGCACCGCGTCCGGCCCACGACAGAGCCTCGGCGAGGCGAACGCGGAGCGCGGACTCGTGGCGGGAAGCCGGAGGCACACCCGCGAGCGCCATTCGAAAGAGCTCGGTGGCGCGATCGAACGCGAGCTTCGCGATGGACCGCTCGGCCGCCGCCATCGCGTAGGGCCACGCGCGCTCCTTCTCGCCGGCGCCGACGAGATGGACCGCGACCGACTCGGGGTCGGCCTTGGGCGCCGCCTCGAGGACGCGCGCCAGGCGTCCGTGATGCTGCGCGATCGCCTCGGCAGGCACGCGCGCGAGGAGCGCGTCGCGGATGCGATCGTGCCGGATCTCGACGACCTCTCGCCCGTTGCGCAAGCCAGCGCGAACGAAGCGCGCGGCGACGAGGGCGGCCGCCGCGTCGTCGCCCCCGCCGGGAAGCTCCGCGGCGGCCGCGGCGGTCGCCAGGGGCAAGGGTCGCCCGCTGGCCGCGACCATCTCGAGCAGCCGCCTCGCGCCCCCCGGCAGGAGCGCCCACCGCTCGGCGACCGACTGCTCGAGCGCCGATCCGGACGACGGCGGGGCCGTGCTGTGGACGATCCCGCGCTGGCACCGTGCCAGCTCCTCGATGAGCAGCGGGCTGCCACGGGCCTCGCTCGCGAGAGACCGCGCGGCGGCCTGCGCGGTGTCGCCTCGCGAGCCGAGCAACGCGAAGGCGAGCCGCTGCGCGTCGGCGTCCGGCAGCGGCCCCACGGCGAGGTCCTGCGCCTCCGCCCCGGTCGGCCAGTGCGACCGCAGCTCGACGAAGAACGGACTCGCGGCTGCCTCGTCCTCCCGATAGGTCACGAGCAGCAGCATCGGCGGCGCGTGAGGCGGCCGCACCAGATCGGCCCACAGCGCCGCGCTGTCCGCGTCGCCCCAGTGCGCGTCGTCGACGTAGAGGACGACCGGCTGCACGCGCGCCAGCGAGGCCAGGATCTCGCGTAGCGCGCCGAAGGCGCGGCGGCGCGCGCGATATGGATCGCCGACCGCCTGCTCGCGCACCTCGGCAACCTCCGGGACGCGCCGGAGCACCGGAAAGAGTCGCGCGAGCGCCCACGTGTCCTTCGGCAAATCCATCAGTTCGCCGCTATCGGACAGGCGCAGAAGGTGCCGGCTGAGCGCGTCGATCCATCCGTCGACGGCCTTGTAGGGGACGAGCTCGCGCTCGTAGACGCGCGCGCGAAGGACGGTCGCCGCCCCGCGGCGGGCGAGCTCGTCGACGAACGTCTGGGCGAGCGCCGACTTGCCCATGCCCGAGGGACCCCCGACGAACACGGTGATGCATCGCCCGCTGCGCACCCCTTCGAACGCCTCGAGCAGCGCCTGAAGGTGCTCTTCGCGCCCGACGAGCTTGGCCGCACCCGGGTCCGACGGGGGCGCGCGCGACGGCCGCGCGTCGTTCGCGCCGTGGACGCCGAGGCTCGCGAGCACCTGCGCGCCGCCGGGGCGCGACTCGGGCGCGCGGCGCAGGAGGGCCGCGCAGAGCTCGTCGAGATCCGAGGGGACGTCGGGCACGGACGCCGAAGGCCGCGGGGCGTCAAGCGCGCGCTTCATCCGGAGGACGTCGCGGGCCGGACCGACGAAGGGCGGCCCCCCGACGAGCGCCTCGAAAAGGACCGCCCCGACCGAATACCAATCGGACCACGGTCCGAGCGGCCCCCCCGACGACTGCTCGGGCGCCATGTAGTGCGCGGTCCCGACGATCGGGTGGTCTTCACCTGCGAACCCGCCGAGGCCCGGCGACGACTCGGTGGCGAGTCCGAAGTCGAGGAGCACGACGCGACCTTCGGGGGTGACGAGGACGTTCGAAGGCTTGACGTCCCGGTGGAGCTTGCCCGCCGTGTGCAAGGCGTGCACTCCCTGGGCGAGCTGCCGGACGATCGCCCGAATCCCGTCGTAGTCGCCGGCCAGATGCATCTGGACGTGGCGCACCAGATCGATCCCGGGCACGAGCTCCATCGTGAAGAAGAACTCGTTGGCGTCCGTCGCCACGAGCTCGAAGAGCCGGACGAGGTGCGGGTCGTGCACGTCGGCCAGCGTGCGAAACTCCTGCTTGAATGCATAGAGCGCCGCCGGGCCGAAGTGGCGCAGCCGCTTGAGCGCGACCTTTTGGCCACGCTCGACGTCGTACGCCTCGTAGACCGCGCCCACGCTGCCCGTCCCGATGCACCGCCGCACCTGATACCGGTCGGTCCCCTTCCACTCCGCGATGCGCGCCGGAATGGCCCCCACGGACGCGAACTCGGCCTCGCGGATCAACGTGTACCCCCCGAGCCGGGTCCGGCCCAGCTCCCCGGCAGGTAAATGGATACCCAGCGTTCGGCGTCGCGCACCGCCCAGGACTCGAAGACAGCGGTCGCTTCGCGAAGGAGCGCGCGGCCGCGGTCTCCGCCGATGAGCTGGCCCAGTCGGTACCTCGCGCTCGGAGCGAAGACGTGCGTGTCGGTTTCCTCGCAGCGCGCGATCGCCACCTCGAGGGCCGCCGCCGCCGCGTTCCGGTTTCCCGCCGCGTTCTCGGCCGCCGCCGTCACGAGGGCCGCGAGGATGCCCGTCCACGGGTTCGGCTCCTTGCCCAGGTCGGCCGCCATGCGGCGCGCGTGCGCGATGCGCGCCGCGGCCTGCTCGGGGTTCGCGGCGATCGACCCGATCGCCGCGCGGCCCCGAACGAAGCTCGTGATCGCGCGGCTGAAACCCGACGCCAGATTGAAGCTCTTGCGCAGGGCCGGCATGGTTTGCTCGAGTCGCTCGTGCGCATCGGCGGCTTTCCCCGCGTACAGATCGATGTCCGCGCCGTAGACGAGGGCCTGCCAGTGCTGGACGAGGAGGCCCTTGTCCGTCCACTGCGCGAGGCCCTCACGGACGACGCGCCAAGCGCCGTCGGGATCGTCGCGCACGAGCATCGGGCGGATCTCGGTGCTGGTCCTCAGGTTGACGATCGTGTAGACGTCTCCGCGGTCCTGCGCGTCGTCGAGCAGCCGGCCCATGCGCCGACGGTTCTCGGCGAACTCCCCCGTGAAGTAGTACGTGTGGGCGGCGAAGAGCCGCGCATGCGCGAGCCCCGAGCGGCTGTGCGTCATCGCGTCGCGCCGATCGAGCATCGCCCGCGCCTCGAGCCACCGGCCCCGCAAGAAGAGGCCGATGCCCAAGCACCCGTGGGTGAAGCCCACGGCCTCCTCGGAGCCGCTGCGCGCCGCCATCCGCCGCGCGGTGGCGAAGAGATCGCGTTCCCGTTTGCCGATCGGGGCGCCGCCGGCCGCCATGTGCGCGGCCTCGAGCGCGATGGCTCGTAGGAGCTGGAAGCGGTCGCCCACGCGAAGGGCCTCGATGAGGTGGCGGGCCTGCATGCACGCACCGAGTATCACGTTGACGTTGCTGAAGCCGATCGACACGGTGAAGAGCGTGTCGACACGGACGCGATCTTCGCGGGACACCTCGTCGGGCTCGCGCTCGCGCCCGCCGAGGCCCCGGAAGACGAGCCAGATCCGGAAGACGAGGAGCCAGAACACCGCCGCCAGAGGAGAGCGCGGCGCCCGCATGCCGACCGCCTCGAGGACGCGGCGGAGGACCTCCGTCCCCTCGTCGATCCGGCCGGTCGTGAGCAGCTGCTCGGCCGCGGCGCGCTGGAGCTCGACGCGCTGATCGGGGGCCGCGCCTTCCGTCGCTGCGAGGTACATGTCCGCCGACTCGGCATGTCGTCCGGCGAGCTGCAGCGTCTCGGCGAGCCGGACGCGAAGGCGCTGCACCGCCGCGCCGGAGGACTCGGGGGCGTTGTCGAGCGCGAGCCGGAAGAGGCGCGCCGCACGATCGAAGGCGAGCTTGCCCGCAGCCTGCTCCGCGGCCTCTTGCGCCAAGCGCGCCGCGCGCTGGGTCTCGCCCGCCGCGAGCCAGTGGGCCGCGACGGCCTCCGCGTCGGCTCCGGGCGCCTCTTCGAGCGCGTGGGCGAGCTTGACGTGATGGTCGCGGAGCGAGTCTCCGGCTAGGCGCGCGATCAACGTCTCGCGAATGCGGTCGTGGACGGACTCGACGACGTCCTCGCCGCCCCGCTGTCCGGTGCGCGTGAACCGCCGTGCGCAGGCCACCGGGAGGATCGCGTCGGCGCGGCCCGCGTCGAGCCCTGCGGCGCGCATCGCGATCGGCATGGGCAGTGGCCGCGCCCCGACCGCGACGACCTCGACGAAACGGCGCGCGTCCTCGGGCATCCGTTCGAGCCGTTCGTCCACCATTTGATCGAGAGTGAGGATGGCGAGCGTCGCGCCGGTCGCCGAGAAGACGCCCCGGTTGCTCCGCACCAGCTCGTCGATGAGAAAGGGACTGCCCCGCGACTCGCGCGCCACGGCCCGCGCCGTCCGACGCGCGATCTCGTCGGTCCCGCCGAGCAGCTGCATCGCGAGCCGGTAGCCGTCCTCGACGTCGAGGGGGCCGACCTCGACGTGGGACGCGTCGGCCCCCTCCGGCCAGCGGTCGCGCAGCTCCGCGAGGAACGGGCCCGGGCGCCCGTCGACGGCCCTGTGGGTCAGGATGAGCAGTAGGGACGGAGGCTTCGGCGGGCGCAGGAGCTCGAGGAGCAGCGCCGCGCTGTCCACGTCTCCCCACTGCGCGTCGTCGATGAAGATGACGACCGGGCTGCGCTCGACGAGCGAAGAGAGCAGGTCCCTCAACGCGTCGAACGCGCGGTTGCGAAGCGCGTGCGGGTCGTCGATCGGCCGCTCGCCTCGCACGCGGAGAAACGGGACCTGTCCGAGCACCGGGAACAAGCTCACGAGGAGGCCGGCGTCCGCGGGGGCCGGTGGTGCGTCGTGCTCCGGCAGCTGGACGAGGTGGCGACTGAGGGCGTCGATCACGGCGTCGACCGCCTTGTAGGGCACCGTCTCGCGCTCGTAGGCCCGGCCTCGCAGGACGAGCGCCTCGCCGGTCGCCGCGAGATCGTCGAGGAACCGGTGGACCGTCGTGGACTTGCCCATGCCGGACTCGCCGCCGACCCGCACGGTGAACGAGGCACCCCGCCGGGTGTCCTCGAACGCCTGTCGCAAGGCCCGGAGCTGCGGCTCGCGTCCCACCACCGCGGCCTGGGGCTCCGTCTGCCCGTGCCCGCACGAAGGAGGGGGGACGCTGCTCGGAGTCTCGCCGAGGCGCATCAGGATCTCCGGGCCGCTCGGGCGCATCGACGGGTCGCGGTGCAGGAGCGCGCGGCAGAGCGCATCGAGGTCGGCCGGGACCCCTGTGACGCGCGCCGCGGGGGGCGCCGGGTCGACGCTGTGCTTCATCGTGAGCACGTCAGCGATGGCCCCCCGGAACGGCGGCTGCCCAACGAGGGCCTCGTAGAGCATGACCCCAACGCTGTACCAGTCGGCCGCGGGGGTCGGCGGCGCGTCGTCCGCCTGCTCGGGCGCCATGTACGTCGCCGTTCCCACCATCTGGCTCGAGCTGCCGCCGACCGCCCTGAGCTCCGTGGCGACCCCGAAGTCGAGAACGACGGCGCGACCGTCGGCGTTGACGAGGACGTTGGACGGTTTGATGTCGCGGTGCATTTTGCCCGCAACGTGGAGGGCGTTGACCGCACCGACGAGCTGCCGAAGCGCGGAGCGGAGGCGGTCGACGTCCGCGGGGGTCCCATGCAATGCGGAGGGCTCTTGGCGCACGAACGCCGGGCCAGCGGGGCGAACCGTGGCCCGGTCGACCACGGGCGGAAGCAAGGAGCTCGCGCGTTGCCCCGGGGCCGGCGCCGCGTCGGGACGCTGCACGTATCGGATGAAGTCCGTCCCCCGCACGAGCTCCATCGTAAAGAACACGCGCCGCGCGTCGTCGACGACGAGCTCGTGAAGCCTCACGAGGTTGGCATGGCTGACGTCGGCCAGGGTCCGGAACTCTTGCTTGAAGAGGTAGAGGGCCGAGGGGTCGAAGTGGAGCAGCGTCTTGAGCGCGACGAGCTGTCGGCGTTCGCGATCGAACGCTTCGTAGACGACGCCCATCCCCCCGCGGCCGATGCAACCGACGACGTTGTACCGATCGGTGCCCTTCCAGTCGCTCGCGCCCGGGCGCCCGCCATAGTTGACCGATTCCTGAACCATCGCAGTCGTGAGGCGGCACCGCGACGCCGCCCTCGGACGACGCAGAGGCCCACGATGGATCAGGATACCGCGGGGATTTCAGGCAATGGAAGCGCTGCGCCCGGGGCCCCTCGGGGAAGGACGCCCACATCCGCGCATGCGCACACGCTCCTAGTGGGGCCTCGTGGGGCCTAGTGGGGCGCGGCGCCGTCTGCGCTGGCCAAGAGGATCGCGACGGCGAGCACGCTCATCGCGCGTTCCAGGTCGACGAGTGACGGAAAGCTCGGCGCGATCCGGATGTTTCGGTCGGCCGGGTCCTTGCGGTACGGGTACGCGGAGCCGGCCGGTGTGAGCTTGACGCCTGCGTCGGCCGCCAGCTTGACCACTTTGGCGGCGCATCCGGGGCGCGTGTCGAGGCTGACGAAGTAGCCCCCTCGCGGACGGGTCCAGGCGGCGAACGGCCCGACCTCGCGCTCTCCAATCCCTCCGAGCTCCCGCTCGAGCACACGCTGCACGACCTCGAACTTCGGGCGGAGGATCGCGGCGTGCTTGCGCATGTGGCCGCGCACGGCGTCGGCGTTCGGCAGGAAGCGCGCGTGGCGGAGCTGGTTCAACTTGTCCGGACCGATGGTCACGTTCGCGTGGTGCTTGCGCATCCAGCCGACGTTCTCGGGGCTCGAGGCCATCGCAGCAACGCCGGCACCGGCGAACGTCACCTTCGAGAGCGAGGTATAGAGCCAGAACCGGTTCTTGTGGCCCGCGCCCTCCGCTTCGCCCATCGGGCTCTCGAGGACGTCCGGCGCGTCGCCCAGGTCGTGGACCGCGTACGCGTTGTCCCACATCACGCGGAAGTCGGGCGCCGCCGTCTTCATGCGGGCGAGCGCGCCCACGACGGCGGGCCCTAGCGTCACGCCGGTGGGGTTTCCGTACTTCGGTACGATCCAGAGGCCCTTCACCCTGGGATCGGACGCCGCCTCGCGCTCCACGATCTCCATGTCCGGCCCGGATGACGTCATGGGCACGCTCGTCATCTCGATGCCGAGGTCCTCGCAGATCGAGAAGTGTCGGTCGTAGCCGGGCGACGGACAGAGAAACCGGGGGCGCTGGCCAACCCAGGGGCCCGACCCGTCGACCACCCCGTGCAGCATCGACTGCGCGAGCGTGTGGTACATGAGAAAAAGGCTCGAGTTGTCTGCCACGAACACCTGATCGGCCTTTGTGCCGAGCAGCTCGCCGAAGAGCGATCGCATCTCGGGGAGCCCCTCGAGCCCCCCGTAGTTGCGGCAATCGGTGCCGTCCGCCGCGCGATAGTCCTTGGGCCCGAGGATGCCGAGGAGATCGTTCGAGAGGTCGAGCTGCTCCGGAGCGGGCTTGCCCCGCGTGAGATCGAGCGAGGCCGGGGTCCTCTTCATCTCGTCGTAGCGTTGGGAGGCTTCTTGGGACACGGCGCGAACCACGCTCATCTCTCGGGATCCTTCGGGTCGGAGTTGGGGGGGCGCCCCCGGACGGGGCGCGTACCGCGTCTTAGCAGGGCCTCGAGGAGGCCGCTTCACGCCCGATCGGTAGCTCGGCGCGGCGCTCCCGGCTCGAGAACAAGCCTCTGGGGGCCACCGAGTGATCCTTTTGGCTCGGGGCCGCGCACAGCACGGTTGGACGCCATGCCCTTCGCGCTGCGCCGCCACCCCCGCTCGCCGGTCAAGGCCCCGCTCGAGTTCACCGGGGATGATCCCCGGCAGGTGATCTTCGGGTTCGTCCGCGACCTCTCGGTGGGCGGGGTGCTGGTAGAGACGGAGTTTCCCGTTCCCCCCGGGAGCCGCGTCACTGTCCACATGATGCTCCCGGGGGTGCCTGACGAGACGATCGTCGTCGGCCATGTGCGCTGGTGGCGGACGCGCGCCATGGGCGTGGGCTTCGTCGGCCTCGATCCGCACGACGCCCGGACCATCGCGGGTGTCGTCGCTCAGGTGGCCGATCGGGCGAGCGGTGCGATCGGGGTCGACGAGACCATCGCGACGACACCGGCCGCGCGGCGTTCGGCGTAAGCCGCCAGCATCCCCTCCCCCACCAGCATCGAGTCTCCGAACTCGTGCCCGAGGAACCCGGCTTCGCCGGCGTTGCGTACGGCCGCGGCCAAGAGCGCGCGGGGCGCGAAGGCATGCAATAGCGCGTCGTGGGACGTGCCCGGCTCGTGCATCCCGGTCAAGATCGCGTCCACCACGCGAAGGCGATGGCCCTCGCCGATGACCAGGTCCGTGTTCCCCCGGCCCGCCAGGACGCCGCCCCGCGTGCGCCCGCGTTCGGACGTGACGGTGCCGCCCCCAAGCGCCGCCGACTCGAGGGCGCGCACGACGGTCGTACCGACGGCGAGGACCCGCCGCCCGCGCGCGCGGGTCTCTGCGATGGCCTCGGCCGTGGATGCCGGCACTTCGAACGACTCGCGCAACGGCAGCGCGCGATCGATGCGCGGATCGCCGGTCGCCGAGAGGCCCGCCGCGTGCGTCACCCAGGCGAACCGTGCTCCCCGCGCGCGAAGGGCCAGGACCAGCTCCCAGGCGAGGGGCCGCGCCGCCGAGGGCATCTCGCTCGACCACGGACGGCTCGCGAACGGCGTCTGCACGTGCCAGAGCGGCAGGGGCGCCTCGACGTGGGCGTACTGAATGGGACGGCCCAGTCGGTAGAGGGACGCCCAGAAACGATCGGGGGGCGCATCGAAGGCGAGCTCCACGAGCCGCTCCGACACGCGATCGATCCGGACGACCCGAGCCCGCAGCGCCTCCGCGGCGAGTGCCCCGAAGACGATCACGTCCCCCTCGCGGACAGCGGGCGGCGCGGCCCGATCCTCCGTTCGCGTCCGCCAGTCGCCGGGCCCGAAGAGAACGGCCCTCCAGCGGTCCTCGGAGGAAGTCAGTAGGCGGGCTTCGACGGTCTCCCCCCTGCTCGTGCGTCCGCGAAGGGACGCAGGCAGGGTCGCCGCGTCATTGACGACGAGCAGGTCCCCCGACCGCACGAAGTCCGGCAGGTCGGCGATCGAGCGGGCGCGGTAGCCGTCGATGGACGGATCCACCACGAGCAGCCTGTCGGTCAGGGGCCCGCCGCGCGGCGAGCGCGCCGCGTTCACGACGCCCCCCGGATGGAGGCGGCCTCGACGCGGGCGCCGCTGGCGATCCCGTCTGCTCGACGGACCAGCGCGACGATCTTGGCGGCGACGTCGGCGGGATCCGCGAGGGAGGCGGGGTCGGCCTCGGGGATCGCGTCCGCGTGCATTCTCGTGTTCATCTCGCCGGGGTCGACGCTCACGAA
>DATGJA010000275.1:0-15193 GCA_035295445.1 Polyangiaceae bacterium
CAAGATCGGCAGGACGGCGCCGTCGCGCGCCGGGTTGAGGAACTTGTTCGAGTGCCAGCCCGTCGCCAGCGGCCCCGTCTCGGCCTCCCCGTCGCCGACGACGCAGCACACGAGCAGGTCGGGGTTGTCGAACGCCGCCCCGAAGGCGTGGCTCAGCGCGTAGCCGAGCTCGCCCCCCTCGTGGATGCTCCCGGGCGTCTCGGGCGCGACGTGACTCGGTATCCCGCCGGGGAACGAGAACTGGCGAAAGAGGAGGCGCATCCCGCGCTCGTCCGCCGACACGTTCGTGTAGACCTCGCTGTACGTTCCCTCGAGGTACGCGTTCGCCACGAGCCCCGGCCCGCCGTGCCCCGGGCCGGTGACGAAGATGGCGTCGAGGTCTCGCTCTTTGATCGCGCGGTTCACGTGCGCGTAGAGAAAGTTCAGGCCCGGCGTCGTCCCCCAGTGGCCGAGCAAGCGCGGTTTGACGTGCTCGAACCGGAGCGGCTCCCGCAGGAGCGGATTGGCGAGCAGGTAGATCTGCCCGACGGACAGGTAATTGGCCGCCCGCCAGTAGGCGTCGATCTTGCGCAGCTCGTCCTCGTGCAAGGCTGGGCTCATGTCGGCGACTCCTCGAGTACCCGCAGCGTTTCGCGTGCGATGACCGATTCCTCGTCCGTGCGCAGGACGCGCACGGTCGACGCGCTCGCGTCGGCCGAGATGACCGGGCCCCCGGCGTCGTTGCGCGCCCCGTCCAGCCGCACGCCGAGGTGCTCGAGGCCGGCGGCGATGCGCGCTCGCATGGGCGCGGAGTTCTC
The DNA here is from genome assembly GCA_035295445.1 of Polyangiaceae bacterium. Taxonomy (GTDB): domain Bacteria; phylum Myxococcota_A; class Polyangia; order Polyangiales; family Polyangiaceae; genus Palsa-1150. Next base: position 798 of record DATGJA010000275.1, read on the forward strand.
GCCGATGCCCCCCGAGAACACGAGTGTGTCGAGGCCGCCGATCGTCGCGGCGAGCGCGCCCACGGCTTGCCTCGCGCGGTGACAGAAGACGGCCAGCGCTTCGGCGGCGCGCGCATCCGTCGCCTCGCGCGCGAGGAGCTCGCGGACGTCCGAGCTTGTCTCGGAAAGACCGCGCAGGCCGCTCTCGCGATTGAGGAGCTCGTCGAGCGCGTCGACGGTCAGACCCTGGCTGCGCAGCAAAAAGAGAAGGACGCCCGGGTCGACGTCGCCCGACCGTGTGCCCATCGGGATCCCGGAGGTCGGCGAGAAGCCCATGGTCGTCTCGACGGCGCGGCCCTCGCGTAGCGCCGCGAGGCTCGCTCCGGAGCCGAGGTGCGCCATGACGACGCGCCCGCGCATCGCGGCGTCGCCGGCCACCCGCGCCAGCTCCTCGACCAGATAGGTGTACGAGAGCCCATGGAATCCGTAGCGCTGCACGCCGAGCCCCTCGTAGCGGCGCGCGATGGGGACGAGTCGCGCCACGCGGGGCAGAGTGCGGTGAAACGCCGTGTCGAAGCAGGCGACCTGGCGGAGGTTGGGCGCGCGCGCGCGTATGGCGTCGACGAGCGCGAGCTCGGCAGGCAGGTGGTTCGGGTCGATCGGGGACAGCCGGCGCAGCTCTGCGAGGACGTCGAGCGTCACGCGACAGCTCCGGTCGAGGCGAGCGCCCCCGTGGACGATGCGGTGTCCGACCGCCGCCACGCCGGCAAGCCCACCGTGGGGCTCGAGGCGCGATATCACGTCGTCGAGCGCCGACAGAGCCCGCCGGCCGTGCGCGCCGACCCCTTCGATCGAGCCCGAAACCACGCGGCGCGGCGGGGCGACACGCCCGAAGAGCGCGAACTTGAGGCTCGACGATCCCGCGTTCAGGGTGAGGACGAAGCCGTCCTGCATCGCCCGGGTAGCCTACACGCGCCGTGACTAAGAACACCCCTAGGATTGTGAACATTGCGCGCCAGAGGCTGGTAGTCGTTGCCGTTCAGACCACGCAGCGGTCCCCCGGCGCGGGGGCCCGGACCCTCTCTACCCCGCGATCGCGCAGCACGTCGGTGAGCACCCGTTGCGGCCCGGGATCGCCGTGGACGAGGAAGACGTCGCGCAGGCGCCCGGCCTGCTTCACCCCGACGACGAACTCGGCCAAGTCGCGTTGGTCGGCGTGCGCGCTGAATCCGTTGAGGACGACCACCTCGGCGCGCACGTCGCGCTCCACTCCGAAGATCTTGGCGCGCATCCGGTGCTCGACGAGGCGGCGCCCGAGCGTGTCCGGCGCCTGAAAGCCCACGATGAGCACCGCATTCTTCGGGTCTTCGATCGTCGCCTTCAAATGGTGCAGGACGCGGCCCGCCTCGCACATGCCGCTCGCCGAGATGATGATCGAAGGGGCAAGCTCGGCGTCGATGGCCTTCGAGTCGTCGACGCTGCTCACGTAGCGCAGGTGATCGAATTCGAACGGTGATGCTTTCCCTTGGACGAGCGCGCGCGCCTCGTCGTCGAAGCATTCGGGGTGTCGCTTGAAGACGTCGGTAATCTTCACCGTCAGCGGCGAGTCGACGTACACGGGCATCGCGGGCATCTGCCCCTGGCCCTTGAGCGTCTTGAGCGCCAGGACGATCTCCTGCGCGCGTTCGAGCGCAAAGCTCGGGACGATCACCTTCCCCCCGCGCGCGTGTACCCGCGCGATCACGGCGGCGAGCCTGGAGTTCATCTCCTCGATCGGCGCGTGGAGGCGGTCGCCGTAGGTCGACTCGACGACGAGCACGTCGGCGTCGGAGGGGCGCTCGGGGTCCCTGAGGATGGGCATGTTCTTGCGCCCCAGGTCTCCCGTGAAGACGAGGCGGCGCGTGCGCCCGTCCTCCTCCACGTCGAGGACCGTCACGGCGCTGCCCAGGACGTGCCCTGCGTCGAGGAACGTGAGGCGCACGCCGGGCGCGACGTTGATCCGTTGGTGGTACGGGACGGCGACCATCTGCGCCAGCAGGCGCTTGACGTCGTCCTCGTCGTAGAGCGGGCTCACTGGGTCGAGGCCGGGCGCGCCGCGTGCGACGAGCTTGTTGATGTACCGCGCGTCGGACGCCTGAATCATCGCGGCGTCCGCGAGCATCGCGGCGCACAGATCGTTCGTGGCGGGCGTTGCGTAGACGGGACCCGAGTACCCGTGCTTCGCGAGGAGCGGCAGCGCGCCCGAGTGGTCGATGTGCGCGTGCGACAGGACGACCGCGTTCACTTCGCGGGCGTCGACGCCGAGCGCCTTGTTCCTCTCGATCGACTCCCGCCGCCTCCCTTGGAAGAGGCCGCAGTCGAGGAGAACGTTCGCGTGGCGAGTACGGACGAGGTGCTTCGAGCCCGTGACCGTCCGCGCGGCTCCGATGAACTCGAGCTCCACGGCGTCATCCCTCCCCCGGCGCGGGGATGCACGACTTGGCCAGCGCCGGCGTCTTTCCGTCTTCTTCGAAGCCCAAGGAAGACTCGAGGATGCCGAAGGCAGTCGGCGGGTCGTCCGCGGTGTGCAATAGGTCGAGGTCGGCGCGGTCGATCATCCCGTGGCGGACGAGGGCGGGAAAGTTGAGGATCTCCGACCAATACGCCGACCCGTAGAGGATGACCGGCATTCTCCGGGTGAGCTTCTTCGTCTGGACGAGGGTGAGGATCTCCGTCAGCTCGTCGAGAGTCCCGAAGCCTCCCGGAAAGACGACGAGCGCGCGCGCCAAATAAGAAAACCACAATTTTCGCATGAAGAAATAGTGAAATTGGAACGAGAGCTCCGGCGAGATGTACGGATTCGGTCGTTGCTCGTTCGGAAGGCCGATGTTGAGGCCCACGCTCCGGCCGCCCGCGTCCGCCGCGCCCCGGTTCGCAGCCTCCATGATTCCTCCCCCGCCGCCGGAGCAGACGACGAAGCGGCAGGGCGTGGTCGACAGGCCGAGCGACCAGACCGTGATGCGGCGCGCCAGCTCCCGCGCGTCGGCGTAGTACTGGCCCAGCGGGCCGCTCTCTTTCAGACGCGCCGATCCGAAGAAGACGATCGTGTCGCGGATCTGTTCGCGTTGAAACCGGGAGAGCGGATCCAGATACTCGGCCAAGATCCGGAGGGGCCGTCCGTCTTCACCGTCCATGAACTCGGGATCGCGGTAAGCCAGCGGAACGTCGTGTCGGTCGGGTGGCGTCACGTCGGGCTTATACCTCACGGCCTGGTCGTTGCGTTAGCTTCGGGTATGCCAAGAGACTCTCCGCACGCACCTTGATCCTGGCGGGGTCGTTCATATGTTTTGCGTCGCCGCGGCGATGTAGCCTTTCCGCTCGGCGGGGAGGGACGTGCCGTGGCCGTCTTGCGCTTCTTGACGAGCTGGGCGAACGCGCCTTTCGCCATCGCGGCGGGGGTCGCGGTCGCCTTCGTCCTCTTGCAGGTCACGGGCGTCCTCGGCCTCCTCGCGGGAGATTCGTCGGACGCCCATGGAGGCGTGGATCATGAGGTCGATCACGACGTCGATGCAGGCGGGGAGCACGATGTGGACCACGACGCGGACGCCGACGGGGACCACGCGTCGCAGGGCTACGCTCGCGGACTCGGCGCGGCGGGCCTCGCCTTGCTCGGGGTCGGCAGGGTTCCTTTATCCCTGATCTGGCAGGCGTACGCGCTGGTCTTCGCGATCGCGGGGTTCACGGTCAACCTGAAGTACCTGGGCGGCGCGTCGCCGCCGCCGCTCGTGTCGCTCGTATGGAGCGTCCCCTTCGCGCTCGTGGCGGGATACTTTGCCGTGGCCGCGATGGCGCGCGTCCTCGGTCCGGTGCTCTCGAGCAAGGAGCACGAGGCGACGAGTCGTGCCCAGCTCGTCGGACAGATCGGCGTCGTGATCTCCTCGCGCGTCGACGACGTGTTCGGCGAGGTGCGCATTCGAGACAAGACGGGCCACGACGTGCGGGTGATGTGCCGGCTGTCCCCGGGGGCGACGCCGGTGGGCGAGCGGGCGAGGGTGGTGGTCGTGGACTACGAGGACGAACGGGGAGAGCTGTTGGTGCAGGGTCTGGACGACGCCGTGGATGACGACGCGGCGGGCGGTCGCAAAGGCGTTTGAACATCGAGGCAAGGAGGAATCCATGTTTGGCGCGGAGAACACGTCGAGTGTGATCTTCATCGTTGGGGCCGTGGCGGTCGGGCTCCTCTTCCTGGTTTCCTTCATGTCGATCGTCTCGCGATGCTACCGGCGCTGCGGTGCGGACGAGGCGCTCGTCCGGACAGGCTCCGGCGGCAACAAGGTCGTCATCGGGGGCGGAGTGCTCGTCTTCCCGGTGATCCATCAGCTGCTCCGTGTGTCGTTGCGATCGGTCAAGCTGCTCGTCGAGCGGTCGGGCAAGAACGCCCTCGTCACGGGGGACAAGATCAAGGCGAACGTGACGACGGAGCTCTACATCAAGGTCGAGCCGCTGGCCGAAGACGTCCTCGCGGCGGCGCGCTCGTTCGGCGATCGGAACTTGGACGAGCACGCGATCGGCGCCCTCATCGAGGGCAAGCTGACCGACGCGCTGCGGTCGGTCGCCGCAGTCCAGACTTTCATGTCCTTGCACGGCAAGCGCAAGGAGTTCGCGGAGCACATCCAGGCCGCGCTCGCCGAGGAGCTCAAGAAGAACGGGCTCACCCTCGAGAACGTGTCCATCACGAGCTTCGCGATGGTCCCGGTCAAGGAGCTCGACGAGCACGACGTGTTCGATGCGGAGGGGCTGCGCGCCATCACCGAGTCGGTCCAGTCCAATCGCGAGAAGACCAACCAGATCCAACGCGAGAAGGACAACGCGATTCAGGCGCAAAACGTCGAGGCGCGCATGCGCCAGCTGCAGCTCGAGCAGCAGCAGCAGCAGGCCGAGGCGGACCAGATGCGGCGCGTGAGCGAATATGCCGCGCAGCAAACCGCCGAGACGGCGAAGGCCGTCTTCGTCCAGGAGCAGTCCAGGGACCTGGCCTCGTATGAGAAGGCGAAGGCCGTCGAGACGGCGCGCATCGCGCAGGAGCAGGCTGTCGCGGTCGCTCTCGCGGGCAAGCAGCGCGCCGAGCGAGAGGCGCAGATCGCCGCGCAGAAGGGCCAGCAGACCGCCGAGATCGAGAAGGACAAGGTCGTGCAGGCCGCCGAGATCGACCGGCAGAAGGCCCTCGAAGCGGCCACCATCGAGAAGGAGAAGGTGGTCGGCGCGGCCCTCATCGCGAAGGAGCAGGCGATCGAGGTCGCGCGCATCGGAAAACAGATCGCGGTCACGCAGAGCGAGGAGCAGCAAGCCCGTGCGGAGGCGGCCAAGGCGCTCGCGCAGGCCGAGGAGGAGAAGGCCAAGCAAGGCATCGCCACCGTGGAGACGACCGCCAAGGCGCAGCGGGACAAGGTGGTCCAGATCATCGCGGCCGAGGCCGAGGGCGACAGGCAGCGGATCGCCGCCGAAGCGCGCGCCGTCGCGGCCCTGAAGGAAGCGGAGGCGATGGTGACGCTCGCGAACGCCATCGCCACCAAGGGCACGGCGGAGGCGGACGCGCGGCGCAAGATGGTCGAAGCCGAGAACGCGCTGGGCCTCAAGTTCGTGCTGCGTGACGTAGCCCTCCGGGCGGTGGACGCGATGCCCGAACTGGCGCGCGAGCTCATGGCACCCGCCAAAGCCATCCGGGAGATCAAAGTGCTTCAGACCGGGGGCTTCGGTGGCGGCGGCGGGTCCGACGGCGTGCGTCCCGCGCTCGGCGCCATGTCCCCCATCCTCAAGTCGGTGCTCGAGGCCGGCGCCGCGTATCCGCTGCTACGCGAGCTGATGACGTTCGCGAAGCTCGACCCGGGCACGCTCGGTGAAAAGGCGCAGAGCGCCCTCGGGGACCTTGCGGGCGAGATCGAGACCATCTTGCAGAAGGAAGACGCTGGCAACGGCGTCGGCGCCGCCGCTCCCGTGGAGGGGGCCGCGAGAGACGCGGGCGTCGCGCATCGCGACATGGGGTCCTCCGGTGGGTGACGCGAGGTTGACGTCTCCGGACGCCGCTCTCGGGGCGCTCGCGCTGGCCGCCGCCGGCGCGGGTCTCGAGGGATCCTACCGGTCGCTCAAGGAGGGGCTGAAGGCTGCGGTGGCCGCGGACCCCTTCGACGCGACGGTCTTCACGGTCGCTGGCGGCGCCCTCCTGTTCTACGTCGCGGAGAAGGGACGCAACCCGAAGGTTCGGACGTACTGGGACGCCCTGGTGTTCGTGTCGACCTGCCTGTCGGTGGGCTATGCGGACGTCTTCGCGCGCACGCCCGCGGGCAAGGCCATCGCGTCGGCGATCATGACGCTCGGGCCGGCGATGTCGGGAGCGATCTTCGAGGGACCGGCGACAGGCGCCGTTGCTGACGACCGTCTCCTGCGGCTGCAGGCGACCGTCGCCGCCAAGCTCGACGCCATCCTCGTCGAGCTCCGCGCGGCCCGCCCACCTCACTAGCGCGCTTTGCGTTCCTCGACGTCCAGTGCTCCGCGCCGCAGGCCCTCGCGGGCCGCCTGCATCACGAGCGCGCTCGCCTCCTCGAGCGGGAACACTCGCTCTTCGGCGAGCGACCGAGCCGCGTCGTGGACCGTCCTCGCGCGCGCGATCCGCTCGAGCAGCGCGGTCGTCGGCTCGTCGAAGACCGCCGGCCACTCCGGTCGTCCGGGCGGCGGATGCACGATCGACGAGGCGCCTGTGGCCCCGTTCGCCGCGGCTTGTCGGACCACGCGAGAGCCCACCGGCGCGCGGAGGCGGGCGCCCAGCAGCGTCTCGTCGTCGCCGAAGGCGAGTCGATGCGCCTCCAGCACACGATCGAGCGTCGGCGCCGCGACGGCAACGTCGCTCGCGTGGCGCACGGCGAGCGTCGATCGGAACCCGGCGGCTCGGGCCGGCTGCACCGCCACGACGGTCAGGGCCAAGCCGCGCACGCCGAGGCCGTCCAGGTGATCGCGCTGCTCGATGACCGCACGCGCGAAGTCTTCCGCGAGGGAGGCATGCTCGGCGGCAGCATGGAAGGTGCAGTACTCGTCGACGTTCTTCGCGGGCGAAAGCAGGGCGAGCAGCTCGACCGGCGCCGACCCCACCGCCGCGCGGACGCGCTCCTCGATCGGATCGCCGTCGACCACCGGGAGGTCGGCGAGGACGACGGCGCGTCCCCCGGTGGTCAGCCGATCGGGCGCGCCGCGCAGGACCTCGAGCGTGAGCTCGTCGCCCCGGCGTCCGCCGTGCACGTAGGCGGACAGGGGCGCCTCGGGGCGGCGAGCGAGGAAGGGCGGCTGGCAGGCGACGAGGTCGAACCGCTCGTGGCCCGAGGGCTCGTAGAGGTCGCCCTGCCGGAGCTCGACGTTGTCGACCGCGTTGAGGCGAACGTTGAGGCGCGCGAACGCGATCGCCCGGGCGCTGACGTCTGTCGCCAGGACGCGGTCCGACGTCCGCGAGAGCAGCAGCGCCACCGCCCCCGCGCCGCATCCGAGGTCGAGCGCCGCAGGCACGCGTCTCGCCGGCGATACGGCGGCGAGGAGGGCGAGCGTTCCGCCGCCGAGGGGAGCGACGGAGTCCGGTCCCGCCCCGGGGGGATCGCCGAGGACGAGCGCGTCGCCCGCGAAGCCGGCGTGGACGCGCGAGGTGAGGCCCGCCGCCGTTTCTTCGAGCATCCCGCACCCGAGCAGCGGCCCGACGTCCCCGAAGATTCGCTCGGCCTCGGTCCGAGGGACGGCATCGTGCAGCAAGAGCACGCGGGCCGCGATGGCGGCAGGTTCGGACATCCGGCGGGCGTGCCAGATCCGGATCGGGGTGCGCAGCGCGTCGTCGAGGCGCTCGCCGGGCCGCGCGAGTCGCGCCGCGAAGGCGCCGTCGAAGCCGACCGCGCGCAGCCGTTCGCGCAGGAGCTGAAGCCGATCGTCGCCCATCGAGGCCATCGCATCGACGAAGGAGACACTCACCGGGTCGGGCGGCACCGCGGGCAAGGATACGCCGGGTCGCCGGTGCTGTTAGGGTGGGCACGCTAGATGCAACGCCCGCGACGGGACGGGCCGCCGTCAGCCATAAGACTTCGACCAGGGGCAGGTTCTTGATGAAGCGACGACTGGGCTTGATGATCTTCTGCGCGACGACAGTCGGGGACATGGGGCTCGCGGCCGCGCAGCCCGCGGCCCCCGCTCCGGCCCCCACCACCGCAGCACCCGCTGCGGCGCCGCCTCCCGAGATCACCTTCGACGGTCACACGATGCGGATCGGGCAAGTCGGCTCGAGCGTCTCCGTCGACATCGGGTGCACCGGGCGACAGGCCGTGCGCCTTCAGGACCGGATCTTCGTCGCGTGCGGCAAGGGGGGGGTCGTCGCGGTGAACGTCTCGAACCCCCAGGCTCCCCGCAGGGAGGGCTCGATGGCCGTGGACGGCGACGCGACGTCGGTGTTCCTGCACGACGGCGGCGTCTGGGTCCAGGTCGAGCACGACGTCGAGGCACGCCCGGTGCGTATCGGATCCAGCTCGCCCACGCCGACGCCGACCGCCGGCGAGCCCCCGCCGCTTCCCCCGCCCCCCGAGACGCACGCGCCGGTCGTGACGGTGGCCCCGCCACGCAACCCCGAGGAGCCGCCGCCCGGGGGCGAGGTCGAAGTGCCACTCACGGGGGGGGCCGAGGCTGAGGCGCCGGGCATCACCGCGCCGCCGCGGCGCGGCGACCTTTGGGACATCTCCCTGTTCACCAGCGCATTCGTGGCCTTCGGCAGCCTCGGGGGAGGGTTGCTCGGCTCGGGCTCGGTGGCCTACCGGTTCGACGCGCCCGTCGTCCTGCGGGTCGAGGCCATCCCTTTCGCGCTCGGCTCCCCTGCGGTGACAACGACCACGGGGGGAGGGTTCACGCCGGGCATCGGGACGCCTACGAACAACCGGTCGACCGGGTCCGCCACCGCCTTTGGCGCGCACGCGGTCATCGGGCTCGACACGCAGCTCATCGAGGTGGGTCTGGGAATCGGGGGGGTGACCATCAACCAGGGCTCCTCGACCGGCTCGCAGCCGCAAAGCGGAGCCGTCTCGATCGCGCAGGAGGCGCGCATCGGCGCGCGCGACGGTCTGGCCCTCAACGTGGAGACGAGCGCCGTGGCGCTCAGCAACCGCTTCGACCTGGGCTATTTCATCTCGAGCTTTCAGATTCCCGTGTCGAGGACGGTGATGCTCGTCATCCGCGGCGGCGGCGGAAGCGTCGGTTTCGGCTACGGGGACGTGGGCGTGCGCGTCCGCATCCGGGGCGACAACGGGAAGGGCACGATCGCCCTGTCAGGCTACGCCGGGGGCGACTTCATCGGGATGAACCTTTGCGCCAGCAACTCGGACCCGCCCTTCACCAGCACCTGCACCACCGCGAGCCTCGCCGGCCCGGCGCTGGGCGGCGGCATCGAATGGAAAAGGTGATCGACGTTCTCTAGATCGATTTGAGGAAGGCGACGAGGTCGGCCACGTCGGAGGCCGTCAGGCCGGCGACTTGGCCGTGGGCCGGCGTCGAGCACTTGCCGAAGCGCTCCTCGAGCGTCCGGGCGCAGCCGGTGTGCAGGAAGGGCCCGCGCGCTCCGACGCCGACGAGCGGCGGCACCTGCAGCGGCAGGCCGGTGCCGACGTCGACCGTCGCGTTGTTCGTGTACGAGGGACCAGAGTGACAAACGTCGCACCCGGCCTGCCCGTGGAACAGCGCCTCACCGCGCGCCCGCGCGGCGGCGTCGACGTCCGCCCTCTTCGGCGCGGGGAGCCCTTCGACCCAACCTTTTACTGCGTCCATCTGATCCGCCGCGAGCGAGAGGCCGCCCATGCGCCGGGTGTACACCTCGTGGAGCAGGGCCTTCATGTCGGTGAAGTCCGCGTCCCAGTGATACGGCGCCGTTCCTTTGATCGTGCCCCGCAAGGAGGGGGTTCGCCGCGGCTTCTGGCCGTCGAAGTTCCACGTCTGCGCGTCGTCGCCCCCCTCGCCGTGACACGAGGCGCAGGCGATCGAGCCGCCGGAGTTCGTGTGGAAGATCGTGTGCCCGGTGTCCTCACGACTCACGTCGGACAGCTTGACCGTGCGCACGATCTCGTCGTGCGCGTCGACGGCGCGCACGATGAAGAGCGCCGCCGGCTCGCGGCTCTGGAGAAAGAGCGTGCCGTCGCTCGCCGTCTCGATGGCGACGACCTGCCCCTCGATGGGAGTCGCTTGGCCGACCGCCCCGATCGCCGGGTCGGCGCTGAAACGGGTGTAGGCGTTTCCCGCGGCGGACTTCCAGTTGCCCGCAGCCACCACGGTGACCGCGCCCCTCGATGACGCCGCGAAGTCCACCGGGAGGACCGAGCCCGCAACCGAGCCGGAGCTGATCGTAGTCGACAGGTTCGACATCTGGATCTCGACGACCTCGGGGGTGATGACGCCGCTGAACGTCGACCCGGGCGACGCCGAGGGCGAAGACGGCGCCGAGCCGTAGCCGCCGGCCGTCGTCGGGATGAAGCTCGTCGAGTCGACCTGATACGTCGCGGCGAGCGTCTGCTGGTCCACCTGGCGCATGCGCCAGACGAGCGCCGGCGACCCGTTGAGCCCCGGCAGGAACGCACGGTCCTGAATGACCCCCGTGCGATCCAGCCGCAGGATCTCGGCCGTCCGGTACTTGCTGACGAAGACCGCGTCCGTCGTGACGACGACGTCCCGCAAGTCGGGCTCGACCGGGACCACCTGGACGGGGGGTCCCGACGGCGCGGCGAACGTCACGAGCTCGCCGCTCGCGCATGCCACCAGGACTTGGTCGTTCGTCGCGTCGTAGGCGACGCCGCGCGGCTGCGCGCACACGGGCCTGCGCTGCGTCACCTGTCCGCTGGCCAGCGAGAGGGTCACGAGGTCGCCGGAGCCCCGAAGCGCGATGTGCACGAAACCGCTGCCGTCCTCGGCGAGACGGCCAGGTTCATCGTGAGGCGAGAGGCTCGTCTGGGCGCGCACCACACCCGAGGTGGCGTCGACGAAGCTCACGACATCTCGATCCGAGTCGGCGAGAACGACCGTTGACTGGTCCCTGGAGAGGAGCATCGTCCCACCCGAGATGGGGGGGGGAGCATCGGCCAGGACGGTGGTCGGCCCGAGGGTAGGTGCGCCTGCGGGCGGGGGGTTGTCGGGGACCGACGGCGCGCGGCTGCACCCCGCGAACGCCAGCACGATGACCCCAAAACTGTAGTGCTTTTGCGTCATAGCCCCTCACTCCCAGCAACACCCATTGTGACCGCGAGCCCCCGGCAGAGCAATGGCCGGCAGTTACGCGATCTGTCCATCGTCTTTATCGCCCGCCCGGATCGAACCGTGCAAGGCAGAGGCCATCTTTGTCATTTTCTCTTGGCGACCATGGCGTCTTGCGGAACAGGGCCGGCCCCGAGCGCGTGGCGTGCGCGCTTGCGGCGGCGGTGAGCGTCCCTTTCGGACTCGCCCGCCAGCCGCGTCTCGACGGCGACGCCGCCCAGCAACGCCAGACCACGGACGCGGAGCAAGGGCCGCTCCGGGTCGGGGTCCGACGGCACGCGCTCGACGTGCGCGAAGCCGCCCATGAACGCGTTGCCCGCGACCTCCACCGAGAGCGTTGGCGGCACCACGATCTGCACGCCCCCCATCACAGCGAGGACGTCGATCTCCGTCGTGCCGGGGGGGAGCACGGCGTCCCGCAGGTCGAGCACCATGCCGCCGAGGAGCGCCGTCGCGCGGAGCCGTCGGGGGACCGTCCAGCGTCCTGCGCGCTCGACGCCTCCGAGGACCGCCACGAGCCTCGGCGCCTGCGCCCCTGTCGCGCCGGGCGCGAGGGGCCCCGGTGCGGGCGCGGCGACGAGCGCCGTCGTCGGGCCGGGTCCGTCGAGGTCGCTCACCGTCCGCTCCACGTCCGCCACGGACGCGGCGCCGTGCGCCAGGGTGAGGCGTCGCTCGAACTCGTCGACGTCGATGACGTCGTGCGCGAACGCGTCGGAGAGACGCCCGATGGCCTGCTCGCGGGCGGCGCGAAGGGCGACGAGGCTCGCACTCTTGGGATCGGGCGCCATGGCGCCCGCAGTGTAGCAGGGTGAGGCGGAACGCCGGCCCCTCTCGAAACTCTACGGCTGCACCTGCAAGAGCTCGTGAACGCGGCGAGCCACAGCGATGAGGACGGTCGCGCACGGTTCGCAGTTGCCTCCGCAGCAGCGAGGCCATTGTGTCGTCCCGAGGAGGGGCCTCACGCAGTCGCAATAGTGCTCGGCGAGTCCGATCTCCTCCGCCGCCCGGACGAGCGCGGCTTCCAATTCAGGGGTTCGGACGAGTGGTTGTGGTTGAGGAGACAAGGTCGATTGCAAGAGTGTATCGCAGACAACTACCACCTGAACGCGGCCATCATGGGAGCCGCCACGCTGGGCAGCTCGCCGCCGACGCAGCAGTGCTTCGATATCCGTTGCCCGCACGCGACGGGCCTGGGTGATACTGCAGTGAGGCTCCCACCGCTTCATGTGACCCGCTCGACACCAAACGTTGCCACCTCCGCCGCGCTTCGTCGTGTCGATCGACGCCCCGCGGAGCCAATCGTGAGCGTCCGACCGACGAGCTCAGAGGAGGACCGCGCCGTGGCCCAGGCGCTGGTCGAGTTCCGCTCCCTCAGCGCCGTGCCTCGCGACGACGACTCGGAGAGCTTCGAGCCGTTCGAACGATTCGTCGCGAGCCATCCGCACTCCGGATGGAACGCGGCCCTGCTCACGAATCTCGGCCTAGCCTACTATCACGCGGGGCGCTTCTCCAAGGCGTTCGCGGCTTATGAGAGGGCGTGGGTCGACGGGCGTGACGCGAGCGACTGGAAGGCCAGGGCGGTGGTCGACCTGGCCGTCGGCGAGCTCGCGAAGATGCATGCTCGCGTGGGCCATGCGGACGCGCTCGAGGCGTTGTTCAAGGACATCGGCGACCGGCCTGTCGCCGGCCCGGCCACCGAGCTCGTCACCGGCGCCCACGAGGGACTCTGGGAGATGCGCAACGACCCGGGGCTCGCGTTCTTGTGCGGGCCCAAGGCGCTGAAGAACGTCCTCTTGACCCTCGGCGCGGCGCCGAAGAGCGTGTCCTTTTTGGACGACGAGCGCTCGGGCACGCACGGTTACGCCCTCGGCCAGGTGGGCGAGCTCGCGGGGCGCGTGGGGCTCGCGCACCGGTTGATCCACCGAGTCCCGGGCCAGCTCGTCCCAGTGCCCTCGGTGATTCATTGGAAGGTCAATCACTATGCGGCGGTGACCGGCCACGAGGGCGGCCGCTTCCACATTCAGGACCCGACCTTCGGCGGCGACCTGACCGTTTCCGGGGCCGTGATCGACGATGAAGCCTCAGGATACTTCCTCGTCCCCGACGGCGCCGAGTCGGACGCGGCGTGGCGCGACGTCACCCCGGACGAAGGGAAGGCTGTCTACGGGATGGGGTTCACCAACACGAGCCCGCAGGGCGGCTCGAACGACAGCAGCCCGAGGATCGACAACTGCGGAGGCGGTGGTGCCTCGGGCAATAGCTGTCCGGCCACCCCGTCGGACCTCAGCACCCCCGACGTCACAGGCCCGTCGCAGTGCACGCCTGCCGGCGACGCGGGGGGAGGCGGCAACATTGCGATGTGCGTCCCGAGCGCCTACGCGTCGACGGTGAGCCTGCTCATCAGCGACACACCCGTGGGCTATTCCCCGCAGCGGGGGCCGTCGGTCTTCGTACGACTCACGTACAACCAGCGCGAGGATAGTCAGCCCGCAACCTTCGGGTTTTTCAACGTCAGCCCCAAGTGGACGATGAACGTCCTTTCGTACGTCCAGGACGACCCGAACAGCGCGGGCAACAGCGTGACCCGCTACCTGCCCGGCGGCGGACAGTTCTCGTACACGGGGTACTCCTCGGGGAGCGGCGCGTTCGGCGCGGAGCGGCAGACGGGCGCCGTCCTTTCGCGCTCTCCTACGACCGGTCCGGCCACGTCGTGCACGCTGGCGATAACGGACGGCCGGCAGCTCGTCTACGCGTCGCGTGATGGCGCGACCTCCTATCCGCGGCGCGTGTTCCTGACCTCGATTACGGACGCGCAGGGCACGCGCTCACCTCGACGTACGACGGGCTCCACCGGCTCACGGGGATCACCGACGCGGCGGGGAGGACGACGACGTTCGCGTACGCGTTCACAGGCGCGAGCAGCCAGTACCTCGTCACGTCCGTCAGCGACCCGTTCGGCCGCACCGCGAACTTCGCCTACGACTCGAGCGGCCGGCTCGCGTCGATCACCGACGTGTCCGGGATCACGTCTTCCTTCGGATACGACGCGAGCTCGCTGATCAACAGCCTCACGACTCCCTATGGGACCAGCTCGTTACCATCACCGATCCGCTGGGCCACACCGAGGGCCT
>DATGJA010000276.1:0-8497 GCA_035295445.1 Polyangiaceae bacterium
GGACCATCCACGCCGTTACGGCCCGGTCATCCGCATCGGCCCCTTCGACGAGCCACTCGGCTGGGCCAGGCGCGTCGGCGGCCTCGTAGCGCACCCGGCGCACCGGGCGCGGGGCGCCGGCGAGCTTGAAGCGCATGCAGCACCCGTCCGGCAGCGCCGGGTGCTCCTCGACTAGCACGGTCACGAACCTGGGCGGGACGGCGGACCCCATCGGACTCGTGCTTACCACGCGACGAGTGTTCGCAGCTCACCGCGGAGCCAGCGACGGCTTCAGGCGCCGGATGATCGCGTCGACCGCGGGCCTGTACCCGAAGACCGGATCCGGAGGAACGTCGCCGTTGGCGGGCTGCGTGTGGATCGGACAGAGGCTCGAAACGACCCCCTGCTCACCCATCGCGTGCGCGATGATCATTTCGCGGACCGAAGGGTACGCCTTGCCCCGAATCTGGGTCGTCGTGTACGTGCCGTTGTCATTCTCACAGAGTTGCGTCTGCGAGTTCGGGCCGTTCATCGCGCAGTCGCAAGCGCCCGCATACATCGAGCTTGAGCAGTCCTTGGGCGCTGGCAAGTCGAAGATACATGCGAACTGAAGGTCCGCCTTTTGGGTGTTCCATTCGCGTCCGTTGATTGGATCGCAGTCGTCCGCCGAGCCCGGCGGGCAGTTGGACGAACCGACGACCCCGGGCGGGAGGTTGTTCGCCGTGCGTGGTTGCGTCGTCTCGATCATGTGGTAGTCGGCGCCCGTGAAGTCGTAGTGCTCGGGGTCGTTGCCGAGAATGAGCTTCCAGTCGGCGTCGGAGAGCGTCTCCTTCTGGGGGCTGTCCGGGTTGGTCGGGTCTTGTTGCAAGAGCTGATGCGGAACCCCCGCGATGGCGGCGTAGAAGACGAGGTCCGAGCTCCGAGGCCCGCGCTGCAACGCGCACAGCTCGCCGGACGAATCCTTGGGCAACGAGGTCGCGAAGAGCGGATTCACGCAGTTGGCCTGCTGGCCCCCGATGTAGTTGCCCATCGCGTCGTGCTCGTGAGCGGAGTCGGGCACGGCCGACTGGGTCAGCCCGCGCACGTAGCGCGACGTTGGATACCCCACGAAGACGCCGAATCGTTGCTTCTGATTCCAGAACCGCACGTTCAGTGCGTCGTCGGCGGGTTCCAGAAATCCTTGCGTGCCGCCGCCGAGGCTCGGGCAGCGCGTCTTGAAGTTGGGGTCGTTCCGGACGAACGCGCACGACGTGCAGCTGGGTCCATTGGGACCGGTCGCCGTCGGGTTGGTCGGGTCGACCTTCTCGTTGCACTCGATCGTGCCCTCGGGCGCCGCGAGGTCAGGCGAACCCGGGAAGGTCGAGTTCTCGAAGACCCACCCTTGTCCCCCGATCGCGAGCGGGTCTGCCACCTCCTCGTTCTCGTCGGTGACGACGATGACGGCGACGAGCGAATCCGGACGCAGGAAGTCCGCGCGCTGCTGGAGAATCACCGAGTCCACGCCGCTCAGCTCGGCGGTTTGCCCCGTCAATTGAATGCTGGCGAACGGGTCCGGCTGGACGAGAA
Organism: Polyangiaceae bacterium; assembly: GCA_035295445.1. Taxonomy (GTDB): domain Bacteria; phylum Myxococcota_A; class Polyangia; order Polyangiales; family Polyangiaceae; genus Palsa-1150. The sequence continues at coordinate 1,546 of DATGJA010000276.1, forward strand.
AGCGGTACCAGGCCTCGTTCTGCGCTTCGAAACCGCAGCCGTGCTCATGCACCCCCTGAACCATCCCGGTGAAGTCGCCGACCAGCGTGCCCTGCATCGCCATGCCCTCGGGGGCCGAGCCGGGGTCCGGACCGAGCGGCGTCACGTCCGGCGGGACCACGCCCGCCGCCATGTTCTCCGGAACGGGGGGAAACCATGCGATGAAGTTGCCGCCCCCGGAGGGTGACTGCGCATCCTTCACCGGAACCTCGTCCGCGCCCCAGCGATTGACGAGGTGCGCCTGATCGTCGTCGTGAGCGCTCAGCGTCGTGTTGCTTGCGTTCTTGGCCGCAGCCGAGCACTGGTCCCCTCCCCGGCCGCCGAGCGACGACGTCACGATGCCGATGTGCATGTCGTGCACGGCCGGAAACTCGGGCATGCCCGTGGCGCACCCCATCATCGACGAGTAGAAGGCGCCGGTCGGGTCTCCCGACGTGTCGACACAGGTCGGCGAGAGGAGACGGCCGATCATGTCCGGCACGGCCAGCGACAGCAGCATCTGCTTGTCGCCCATCGAGGCGGAGTTGTCGATCATGAAGAGGAGATCGACCTTGTCGGCGGTGACCTGATGGACCGGGGCGGCGCCGGCGTCCCCGAAGCCTGCGCTCCCCGAGCCTGCCGACCCGCCGGGCCCCCTTGGTTGCCCGACTCCCCCGCCCCCGTCTCCCCGCGCCCCCGCGTCTTGCGACCCCGAGGCGAGGTGGGCGCTTTTCGCCGACCCGCCACAAGCGGCCAAGAGAACCGCGACGAGCAGGATCTGCCTCGAATGTACCCTCATGGCAGGGGAAATGGCTGACGCTGTCGCGATCCGTCGCGCGCGCGTCCTCGTCGGAGCGAACGCCCGGCTCGACGCCGACCGATCTCCGACGCTTAAGACAGCCTGGGGGACGGCCTCGACGAGGGCCCCCTCTTCGCCGGGGCTCCATGGGCCGGGCGACCGCCGTTCCGGCGGCCGCTGCCCCCCTCCTCGTTGGGGTCGTGAACGCCGAAGTGCTCCAGAAATTGCTCATTGTGACGAGTGTGCTTGTGCGGAAATTCCGTGGCGAACTCGGCGCCGCCACCGGGCAGCTCCTCGAACACGTTCATGATGTGAGGAATGCTCTGAATGGCTTCGCCCGCGTACTCGACCGCGCGTTCCGCCGTCTGCGCGTCCACCGCTCCAGCCACCGTTGCACCATGACGCGTGAGAAGGCAGTTTGCGGGTCGTCGCGTCGATACGAGCTTGACCGTCTCGGCCTGCTCGTCGGTGATGGTCACCTCCCCGTACGGCTTCTGCTCGCCGCGCCCGTTGGACGCGAACCCGAGCGCGCCATTCACTACCTTGAGATGTGTGTTCACGAAGATCTTGCCCAGAGGGGCGAGGACGTACGCCTCGTCACAGTTCTTGACCAGTGCATCCTTGAAGTCCTTGTGCTCCGCCCCCCGCGCCATGGGTACCGGACATCTCGTGTCGCTGGTGCGAATCCGGATCCAGTTGCCGGTCCATAGACCAATGAAGACGGCGTCGGATTCGCTCTTCTTCAAGTTCTCCAGAGCCTTCTCGGTGAGCTTGCCTGCCACGGCCGAGTACACGGGCATTGGCACGCCCGGAAGCAGCTGGCAAGCGAGCGCGGATTCCGAATAACGGTTGTCGGGCTCGAGGCGGCCGTGCTCGATTAGCTCTCCGAGACCTGTCAGGTTGTTGGTCACGAGCTCCAGACCGTCGACGGTCCTGTCGCCCGACCTTCGAGCCTCGAGGGCATGCTTCGCCAGGGCGCGAAGTACGGGAACAAGGGTCGTTCCAGAATCGACCACGAGAAATATTTTACTGACGTCTTTCCTTTTGAAAGAAGTATTGCCCTGCCTGTCCTTCCACTTGTATCTATACCCCTTCCGGAGGATTTCGGCGCAGCGTCTCCACAGGAACGGCACGAAGAAGTTCGCGATCTCCTGCTTCTCCGCCTGATAGTGGTGCATTCGATCGTCGAAGATCGGCCTGGAGATCCAGCCGGTGCGGACGCGTTCCAGCGTGTCGATGGCCCAGCTCGAATGCGTGGACAGATACTCTGCGATGCGATCGCCCAGGACGCTCGAGAGCCTTGTCAGGCGGACTTGCGGAAGCTCGTCGAGCCCGAGCGGATCGTGCAGAACGGGGCTGTCCGCAGTGGGGCTTCCGCCCGAGGCCACGTCGTCCGCGACGTCATGGAGTTTCTCGACGAGCTTCGCGATAGCCGCCTTCCGCGAACCGTACGTCAAAGCGTTTACGCTCTTCAGCTCGAAGGGGAGGTCCGTTTCCTCCGGGACAAGAATGATCGTCCCATGTCGAACGGCGTGTCGAACGCCAAGCTCGTACATCACGTTGGGGTTGAGACCCTTTAGATCCGCAAGGACGATGTCGGCCGTTTGAAGGTCGGTGAGGATTTGCTGATGAATGCGTCCCACGTTTGCGGGGTCGTCCGCGCGCTTGCACTCTATGCTGTACTTCTTGGATACTTCGTTGAATGCGTTCACCGCGCGGACGAAGAGCGCCTCGTATCGGTCGAGATGCTCGTGTGCGTGCTCGCCCTTGCCGAAGGGCATGATGACGATGCACGAGAGTTTTTTTTTGCCGCCCGCCTCGCTCATCGCGTCTCCCCGGGTCGAGTTCGGAAGCGGAGAGGCTACGGGGCGCACCCGCCGGGTGCAAGGGATTGCGCGCCTTCGTCGGCGGCCGGCCATGCCGGGGAGGAGCGCCATCGTCGCGCGCAAATTCTACCCGCTTGTTTGTGCCGCGATGTGCCAGGCCGGTGCTCCGGCGTCGGTCCGCATGCTCGGCTAGTCGCTCGTACTGGCGTAGGCGATTCCGCCGTCCACGGCGATCGTATCTCCCACGACGTAGTCGCCCGCGCGCGACGCGAGGTAGATGGCGGCGCCGGCCATGTCCTCGTCGCGGCCGATGCGACGAAGCGGGGTTCGGGATGCGACTTGATCGGCGTGATCGCGCGCCGCGCGATTCATCTCGGAGGCGAACGGGCCGGGGGCGATTGCGCTCACGACGATGAAGTCCCGCACGAGGCGCGCGGCCATGCGGCGCGTCAGGTAGATGAGCGCCGCCTTCGACGCGTGGTAGGAGTACGTCTCGAGAGGGTTCAGCCGGATGCCGTCGATCGACGCGACGTTGATCACTTTGGCCGGACGGTCGGCCGTCGCCGCTTTGGCGAGCGGCGCGTGGAGGCACTGCGTCAAGAAGAACGGCGACTTGACGTTCAGGTTCATCACCTTGTCCCAGCCGTGCTCGGGGAACTCGTCGAAGGGGGCGCCCCACGCGGCGCCTGCGTTGTTGACCAGGATGTCGAGCTTCGACTCCCGGCCGAGGTAGTCGGCGGTCAGCGCGCGACAGCCGTCGAGCGTGGAGACGTCGTGCGGAATGGAGAAGCAGGGACCGCGGCTCGCGAGCTCCCGAGCCGCGGCGTCGCACGGGTCGGCTTTGCGCGAGGTGATGTACACCTTTGCGCCCGCGTCGAGGAACCCGGCGGCGATCATCTTACCGATGCCGCGCGATCCTCCGGTAATCAGCGCGGTGCGGCCGTTCAGCGAGAAGAGCGAATCGGTCATGCGCGGTCTTTACCATGGAGCGCGCTACGACGGCGTCTTCGCGGGGCGCTCAACCGGGGGCGGCGGGCTGTCCTAGGACCGCGAGCTGCTCGAGCAGCCAGTGGATCGCCTCGTCGAAGTCGTTCGACGTTCGGACTTGCCCCTTCCCGCTCACACCCAAGCGGCGAAGCTGCATGACTCCCGCCGCCGTCTTCACGAGCACGACGAGCAATGGAGAACGCTCGAGGAGATCGACGCGGCGCGTCTGAATCGCCTTCTCGAACTCGGGGTCGTTGCGGTGGCTCGGGGCGAAGCGGACGTCGTAGAGCCAGGCGACGTTCGTCCGCCTGCGCGTCCCGAGCTCTCCCGAGAGGATCCTGCGCTCGAGGAGCCAGTTGTCGACCAAGACGAGGAACTGGTTGTAGGCGGTATGGACGTCCGCGATGGTCTCGTAGGGGGTATCGCTTCGTTTCAGCCAAACGATCCCGTCCGGGCGAAGCTCGATTTCGAAGAACTTGTGGCTGACGACCCTGGCCGTGGTGAACTGGCTCATGAGGTGCCGGGCACGAACGCCGAAGGCGGCGACGACCGGGCCTATTCTACCTCACCTTCGGCTCCGTCGGTGCCGCCGTCGATTCCGCCGTCGTCGTCCTGGGGAGACGTGCCCGCGAGGCACAGCTCGGTCGCCGAGTCCAAGCGCGGCCAGTACATGCCGTGCAGGATGCACATCTCGTTGGTCGCGGCGCTCTGCCCCGCCACGAAGGTCTGGGACATGGTGTTTCGATAGGTGCACGAATACGTAATCGCGGAGCCGGCGTGCAGCGTGACGGGGGGGTCGTAGGGAAAGGCGCGCGGCGTCGGCTCGCTCCACGTGGTCGTCTCGTACAGATCTCCGGCCTCCGCCGAGGCGACGGGGTCGTTCGTCGTCGCCTCGAACGAGATGCCGCGGGAGTGCATGTGCGACCAGAGCAAGGCGAGGTCGATGTCCTGCGAGATCGGGCACGTCCGGGTCACGGTGACCTCCGACATCGGCGGAACGTCGATGGCCGGATTGTAAAAGAAGATGGACCCGGCTTCGTGCTGGATCGTCGCCAGGGGGACCGTGTGAAGACGGAAATCGACGTGCGTGTCGTAGCCCGTCGCCGAAGCGTTCAAGTAGTGCGCCGTCAACAGCAAGATCTCGCCGGGCGTAAAGATGTGCGCGACGCCGGAGGGCAGATCGCGCCGCGAATCGGGCTGCTGCGCTTCGTAGTACGAGCCGGTGATTCCCACGATTTGTTCGGCGTCGGAGCAAGGATGCACTGCCCCCCCTCCGTCCGGGAGGACGGTGTACTGGGTGCGGTACACGAGGAAGTGATGGCTGCCCGGCGTGTAGTGCGATTCGGCGCTCGGCACGGCGATCTTGCCCCGGTCGGCGGGCATGCGGACGTACACACAGTCGAGCTCCTCTCCCCCGCCCGCCACGTGACCGGCCATGGTGAAAACGACGTCCGGCAGCGAGGGCGAGGCGTCGACGGGAGCGACTCGACTGGCGTGATGCTCCGAGCCTCCGCACGCTGCGAGGCATGAGACCAGGACTGCAGACACCGACATCCGCATGATGGAATACCGTCCAGACACGCGCGAACCCACCCTGCGGCGCAGAGGGCCTCAGCGTCGTCCTCCCATATCCCAGGCATCCGGCGAGCACCATGGTCTTTTGTTTTCGAAGTGCGGAATCTTGTCGGTTTACGCAATTAGCTCAGGACCCCACCGGACTTCAATTGCCGGATGCGCTCCTGAGAGAGACCGGGCGACGGCGCGCTTCCTCGGGGACCGCGGGGGCCAACGATTCGGCGCTCCGCCGCAACCCGACGATTCCGTCCTCGAGCCACGCGTGGCGCCCCTCGAGCACCGCCTGGCCCGCGCGGTATCGGGCGAGATCGTCGTTGTGCCAGAGCTCACCGAAGCGCGCCCCGATGGCCCGTCGAGACGTCCGGCAAAAGAGGTCGGCGAGCGAGGCCGCCTCGGAAGCCCCGTCGTCGCCGCGATCGCGCAGGGCCCGCGCCCGCACGATCACGGCCGTCATCGCGAAGAGCTCCATCGCCACGTCGACGAGTCGGAAGAGAAACGCCTGCCGTCGCTCCAGCGCGGCGCGGTGGACGAGCATCCCGTGGAAGACTGCGCGCGCCAGCCGGGCGCTCGCCCGCCCGACGAACCGCAGGTGGCGGGCGAGTACGCCGAAGCTCCGGAATCGGGGCCACCCGCGCCACGCCAGCCATAGGCCTGGATACCAGCCGACATAAAAGCGCGCCGCGCGCCCGAGGGTTCGAAGCTTGTCCCCCACGGACGCCTTGGGGTCCACGAGCGTGCCAGCGAGCGCGAGGTGCTTGTCCACGGCCTCGCGGGCCATGAAAAGGTGCATGATCTCGCTCGAGCCCTCGAAGATGCGGTTGATGCGAGCGTCTCGCATCATCCGCTCGATACCGATAGCGGCCTCGCCTCGCGCGGCCAGCGACGCCTCGGTTTCGTAGCCGCGCCCGCCGCGGATCTCCAGGGCGTCGTCGATCATCTGCCAGCCCCGGACGGTGTTCCACTCCTTCGCCGCGGCCGCCTCGAGGCGGATATCGTAGTCCGGGCGGTCGGCCATCGATGCCGCGAGCTCTGCGATCGAGTCCATCGCGAACGCGGAGACGGCCAGGTCGGAGAGCTTGTGCGCGATCGCCTCGTGCTTGCCGATCGGCTGTCCCCATTGGACGCGCACGCTAGACCACTTGCGGCAGATTTCGAGGCACGCCTTCACACCCCCGGCGGTCGCCGCCGGGAGGGTGAGCCGCCCGGTGTTGAGGGTGACGAGCGCGATCTTGAGACCACGTCCCTGCTCTCCGATCAGGTTTTCGCGCGGGACCCGCACGTCGTGGAACGCGAGCTCGGCGTTGGCGAGCGCCTTGAGGCCCATGAAGCGACAACGGCGCAGCACGCGCACGCCGGGCCATCCGGTCTCGACGACGAAGGCGCTCAAGCCGTTTTGCGGAGGCGTGCGCGCAATGACGACGAGCAGCTCCGCGAGCGTCCCGTTCGTGCACCAGAGTTTGACGCCGTTGAGCACGAACGCCTTGCCGTCGGGGGTCGGCTCGGCGACGCACTCGACGCGAGCCGGATCCGATCCGACTCCCGGCTCGGTCAACGCGAACCCGGAGATCGCGCCGCGCGCGCAACGCGGCAAGTACTTGCGCTTTTGCTCTTCCGTCCCGAAGAGCTTGAGCGGCTGTGGGACGCCGATGGACTGATGGGCCGAAAGAAGCGCCGTGATGTTCGCGTCGTGGCTCCCGACGAGCTGCATGACGATCGCGTATTCGCGCTGCGTGAGTCCGAGACCGCC
>DATGJA010000277.1:0-3433 GCA_035295445.1 Polyangiaceae bacterium
CGAGAGGCAGGACCCGCCGGAACGTGAAGGTGTCGAGCTCGGTGTCATAACGAATCTTGACGAGGGACCCCTTTGGCGTCTCGACGACCACGTGGATATTGCCTTTGCGGTCTCTGCACGGAAGATTGACGAGAGCGGCCATCCGTGGGTAGCTCCGCCGAAGCACTTCGCGTGCCGCACTGAGTGCGGAATACACCTTACTGCAAACGGACGCAGCACGGCACCCTCTCCCGAAGAGCACCCAGACCAAGGCGCGGGCATGCGTCGTGCTCGTATACCGGGCATGCGACTCACCCTTGTCAGTGTCGTGCTCGCCATTCTGGCGACGGCGACCGGCTGCGCCGGAACCCTTGTGGACGGCTACGACGCGGCCTACGTCGAAAGTCCGCCGCCCGACGTCGAGTACTACCCTCGTTACGCCTTTCACGACGGCTACGTCTACGAGGTCCGCGGCCGCTACTATCACGAGCACCACGGACGCTGGGCGGTCTATCGCAGCGCACCCGCCGAGATCCGACACGCGCGGCCTTACGTCCGCGACGATCGAGGTCGCGCGGAACATCAGCGGTGAACGACAGCCAGCGGCGCGGTGCGCCCTCGTGGCGCGGGACTTGCTCCCTAACGATTCGTGAGCTCGCGTCGCAGACACCGTTACGAGAACGTGGACGGGGTTCGGATCCACTGGGTGGAGCTCTCCCCGTTGCGGTCGATGTCGGCGCGCCCACCCCTCGTCCTCCTTCACGGGATGAACGACTGCTATCGAACGTGGCGTCACGTCGGGCCGCGCATGGCTCGCGATCGTCGCGTCCTCATCCCGGACCTTCCCGGCCATGGGCTGTCCGATCGGCCCGACGTCGGCTACGAGATCGCTTGGTACGCGCGCGTGATGTCGCGGTGGCTAAAGGCCGTCGGCCTGTCGCGGTGCGACGTCGCCGGCCATTCGTTCGGGGGCGGGGTAGCGCAGATGCTTCTCCTCGAGTGTCCCGAGCGCGTGCGGCGTCTGGCGCTCGTAGCGTCGGGCGGACTCGGTCGTGAGGTGTCGTGGCTCTTGCGGCTGGCGGCGATGCCGATGCTCGTGGAGCGTATCGGCCAGCCGCTGATGGGTCCGTGCACGCGCCTCGCTCTGCGGGCGGTAGGGCATCCCCAGAGGCCGACCGAGGCGGTGCGGCTCTCAGCGTTCAACGAGCGCGAGGGCTCCGCTCGCGCCTTCGCGCGAACCGTGCGCGATGTGATCGGCTGGAACGGGCAGCGAAAGTCGTTCTTCGATCGAGCGGCCGAGATCTCTCGGCTCCCTGCGCTCGGCGTGTTCTGGGGCGACGCCGACCCTGTCATCCCCGTCACGCACGCCGTCGCGCTCGACGGTTGGGTGGAGGGTGCGAAGGTCACGGTCTTCCCGCGGTGCGGCCACTATCCTCACCAGGAGTGCCCGAAGGCTTTCTGCGCCGCAGTCCTGCAGTTCCTCGACGATCCCATGGTCCGGCCGGCGGCGCTGCGCCCTCGCGCCGGCGAGGCGGCGGCGTAAGGCCGCGTCGGCGTTGACGCTCGCCCAGCGAATGGGGCCGCTCGGATCGACCAGGTCGGATCGGACTCAGCGCGCGCCGCTCTCCCGGTCGGCGCCCAGCGCGTCGGCGAGCCATTCGCGCACGTCTTTCCCGACCCCGCGGCGCATCGCGTAGCTCATGCCTGCCGGAACGACTGCGACCAGAATCGCCCGGCCGAGACGCGACCCGAGGACCGCGCCGGCGACGAACGAGACCCCCGCCACGGCCGCCAGCACGGCCGTCGGATGCTCGTCGAGCTCGTGCGTCACGCGGCTACGCGCCTGGTGGGCCGCGTACGCGACCTTCGCGAGAAGCAGCGCCTCCGGCTCGGCAGACTCGGCCGGATCGTTGGCGCTGCGCGGACGCCGGCGGCCCCGCGCCGTGGCGGTGGGCTCGGAGGTGGTCATCGGGGATTTCCTTGTCTCGCCGGCGGGTTCTCCAGCGTGTGAAGCGGCTCGGGGGGATGGACCACGTCCCCCTCGGGCGGCCGAGGACCCGACGGGCGCCGCTCGGCCTCCTCGAGGCCCATCCGTCGGCGCGACGGCATCCTCGACGCGATCACGTAGGCCGCGCAGCCCGCGGCGATCAGGCCCGTCGCGATCCCGGCGCCCGGGAGCGCGCGCACGTAGAGCGGCCGGCGGCGCACGCCCGTGGCGACGGCGATCACGCGTCCGAGCCGCGCGGTCCGGTCGAAGCTCCGGCTCAGCAGACGCGCGATCGCCCGGCGCTCCCATACCGCCGCCGTCGCCATCGCAGCCGTCCCGAGCAAGGCCGCTCCGATGAGCGCTCTCTCCCCCATCTGGTCGCGAGTACCGACCAGCCTGCGCGCCACGACCCTTGCCTCGCGAAGAGCCTGCGTGCCCGCATGTATCTCTGCCTTTGCGCCCCGCCGCGGCGGGTGGTGTTCGGCCGTTCGTCGCGGTGTCCCGTGACCGTTGCTGGCTTTTGTCATGATGGGACTGCGCGCTGCATCGCGCGTGCCGTTCACGGGGCCACGACGCTCCGCGCGGTCGCGCGAGTGCGTAGGGGAGCGAACCTCGCGTGGCCGTCGCGGGTGGCGCCGTCGCGTGGCCCGTGCGGCCGCCTCGCGATCGGCCTGCGACACTTGCCATCGCCCGCGACCGTCCTGTGACCGATGTCCTCGGGTGAGGCCTCTTTGCTCGCGTGTGCCACGGGGGAGGCCGCGCGAGGGCCAGCTGTTGCGTAGCCTAGGGCGCTCGGTGTCCCGTTCTCGCCGCAGGGGCGAGCCTCGCGAAGGCCCGCGGGACGCCCAGGGAGGCCGCGGCGGCGAGGAGCGCGAAGAGCAAGGCCCTTGCTGCGTCGTGGGCCGACGCTGCGCGCCTCACGCGCAAGGCGCGATCCGGGCGACGCCACCCGTCTTGCCAGAGCAGCCATCGATCGCGCCAGCGGTGACGGCGCGCGGCCGCGCTGCGGTGGGCCGCGAGCCAGCCGGCGAGCCCCGCCCCGAGCGCGGCCATGCACGTCACGACGGCGACGACGCGCCTCTTCTTCTCGAGCCATGCGCGCCAATCGAGCGCCTCGCGCCGGCGGAGGTCGAGCTCGGCGACGCTGCGCAAGAGTCCCTCGCGGGCGCGCTCCGCCCTGCGCTCGAGCTCCGCACGGTGTTCGCCCTCGTCGTGGTTCAAGGCAGGCGCCCCCGCAGCGCGTCGGCCTCGATCTGCGCTCGCCGTAAGGCGTCGCTCAGCACGCGCCGCGGGAGCTTGCGATATCCCACGAGGCCTACCGCGACGCTGACGAGCGCGGCTGCACCGCCGAGCACGAGCGCCGCGGCCCACATCGGCTCGAACGCCGCCGCTGCGGCGACCAGGAGCAACGCGAGCGCCACGACGGCCGTCGCCGCCGCGATCCCCAGGTGAAGCGCGGCGATCCGG
>DATGJA010000278.1:0-3665 GCA_035295445.1 Polyangiaceae bacterium
GGTGCCCGAGCAGCTCGCGCTGCTCGAGCGCGGCATCGTTGACTTGCATGCTCGCGCCGAGCTCGAGCAACGCCTCTTCGAATCGCGGGATCAAGGGCGCCCGCTTCGCGTCAAAGCGGGCTTCGATCCGACGCGCCCGGACCTGCACATCGGTCATTGCGTACTGATGCAGAAAGTCAGGCAGTTCCAGGACCTGGGCCATACGGCGATCTTCCTCATCGGCGATTTCACCGCGATGGTCGGCGACCCGACGGGACAGAACGCGAGCCGGCCCCGCCTTTCGCGCGACGAGGTAGAGCGCGCCGCCGACACGTACCTCCAGCAGGCGTTCAAGGTGCTCGACAACGCCCGGACCGAGGTCCGCCGCAACAGCGAGTGGCTCGACCGCATGTCGCTCGTCGAGGCCGTCGAGCTCATGGCCAAGACCACGGTCTCCCGGATGCTCGAGCGCAAGGACTTCCGGCAGCGGTTCGAAGACTCGCTGCCGATCCACCAGCACGAATTCCTTTACCCGCTCCTTCAAGGGTACGACTCGGTGGCCCTCGACTGCGACGTGGAGCTCGGCGGAACCGACCAGCTCTTCAACCTCCTCGTGGGCCGCGATCTCATGGCCAAGTACGCAAGAAGGCCTCAGATCGTGATGACGACGCCCATCCTCGAAGGCATCGACGCCCGCGTCGAAGACGGACACGTCGTCGGCAAGAAGATGAGCAAGAGCGCCGACAACTACATCGGCATTCAAGAAGAACCGTCCGAGATGTACCGGAAGGCGATGCAAATCGACGACCTGGTCATCTTCCGTTTCTTCGAGTTGCTCTCCGCCCGCACGAACGACGAGATTGCCGCCCTGCGGCGCGAGCTGGCCGAGGGGCGCCATCCCCTGGAGATCAAGGCCCTCTTCGCCCGCGAAATCGTCGAGCGCTTCCACGGCGTCCCGGCGGCGGAGCGGGCCGCGCGCGAATACGATCGCGTCTACGCGCGGGGCGCCATCCCCGACGAGGTCCCGAGCTTCGAGGTGACGCCCGAGGGGGGGGTCGCCGAGCTGGCCTGGGCTCTCAAGCGCGTCGGCCTCGTGGCCTCGAGCAGCGAGGCTCGCCGCCTGATCGAGCAAGGCGGGGTCGAGGTCGACGGCGGCCGAGCCAGCGATCCCAAGCTGCGGCTCGAGCCGGGACGCGACTATCTCGTGCGGGTCGGTTCGAAGAACCGTCGATTCGCGCGCATCCGCGTCACGCGATGATCGCTCGACGCGATGCGCTGCGACTCCTCGCCGCCCTGACGGCTGCGGCTTGCGCCCCGTCGCGCGATGCCATCCAGCCCTCCGCGGCCCGGAAAAGGCCCGCCCTTCGTCTCGACCCAGTGGTCGACCTCGTGCCGGCAGCCGGCCTCGTCTGGTTGGTCGACGCACGACCCCGGGAGCTCGTCGCCGACCCGGTCGCGTCCGGGGTCCTCACGAGCCTCGTCTCGGGGCGGCGCTTCGATGGATTCGCGGCGCGTTACGGCGCCGATCTCCGCGACGCGCGCGAGCTGGTCATCGCCGCGTTCCCCGAGGCCTTGCTCGTGCTCGCCGCGCTCCCGATCGACCCTCCCCGCCTCGAGCAGGCGCTGGCGGCGCGCGCCCTCTCCGTCGAGGGACGCGCGGAGCGCGACGGGATCGTCCGTTCGTGGGGGACGGTCCGGAGGGAGCGAGAAGAGCTCGCCCTCTTCGAGGGCGGCGCCGCGGCGCTCGAGAGGCGCTCGGGGATCCAGAACGGAGCCGGGCCCCTCGACGCGGCCGTCTACTTCGCCCAGGGACGTTTGAGACGATCTTCCCCCGCGCTGAAGGCCGACCCCCTGGCGGCGGCCGCGGCGCGATTGGGGAGCGCGCCCGTCCGTGGGTTCGCGCCGGGACCGTTCGCCGGGGACTGGGCGAGCGGCCTGGCGGGCCTGCTCCAGGCGACGACCGCCCTCGGCGTCGCGGTGAGCTCGAGCCCCCCGGAGACGCTGGTGTTTCGGGTGGTCCTGACGGGCGCGTGGGGCGCCGAGGCGCCCGCGGCGGCGCAGCGGCTCGACGCGGCGTTTCGCGTCCTGACCGAGGACGCGCTGGGCCATCTCCTCGGGCTCGAGGCAGCCGGTGCCGCACGCTCGGCGGGCGACCCGACGTCGCTCGAGCTCACGGTACCGGTCGACGCCGCCGCGCTGATCCGTGGCCTCCGCGCGGTGACCGACGCGAGCGTCTCCGAAATCATGGCGTTTTAGCGCACTCGCCCGCGGCCGGAGCGGCCGGTCATTGACGCCGGAGCTCACCTGATGGTAGCGACGCGGGCTCGCCCGCCCCCGCCTATGATTCGCCCCGCCCGCGCCCTCACCCCCGCCAGTCGTTCGACAGTTCCCCCTGCCTCCGGCGCCAAACCGGCGGCGAAGCGAGCCGCACGGTCCGATCGGCCCCCCGCGGCCCCGCCCGCGCCTCCGGCTCCGCCGCCGCCACCGCACGGCCCGACGCACCGGCCCTCCGGCCGGCCCCCGTTCGGCCCCGGTGCCGTCGTACCGGCGGGTCCGCCCGTTCCTGCACCCACGTTCGTCGTCGGGGACAAGGCGGTCCACCCGGCGCACGGCGTCGGCGAGGTCACCGCGATCGAGAAGCGCGAGATCGGGGGCACGAGCAACACTTTCTACATCCTGCGAATCCTGGACAACGGGATGAAGGTCATGGTGCCGACGAGCGCCGCGACCCAGGTCGGGCTCCGCGGGATCATGAGCGACAAGGACGCGAACGCCATCCTGTCCACGATGCGCGCCCGGGAGGTGGCCGTCGACGTCCAGCCGTGGAGCCGGCGCTTCAGGGTCTACACGGAGATGATCAAGAGCGGCTCACCCGTGGAGATCGCCAAGGTCTTGCGCGACATGAACCGGCTCAAGTTCGACAAGGAGCTCTCCTTCGGCGAGCGGCGCCTGCTGGACCAGGCGCGCAGCCTGCTCCTCAAGGAGCTGGCGTTCGCGAAGAAGAAGACCGAGGCGGAGATGGCGGCCGAGATTCAACGCATCTTTGGCGCCTGAAGTGGTAGGTGTGTGGCGGCCCCGTCCGCGGGCGATGCTCGCGGTGGACGTTGCCGCCGCGCTATCCTCGACGTATGCCCGATGACCCGAAAGCCATCGATGAGGCGCTCGCGGTGGTCACCCGCACGCTCGATCGATTGACGGCTCGCGGGCAGACCGACGCGGCGTTCGACATCGCGCGGGCTCACTTTTCCGCAAGCGTACGGGCCTCGTGGCCTGCGAGCCTCGTGGGCATCGCCGTGGCGATCGACCACGCGCTCGAGAATTCGGCGCTCGCTCTTACGGAGACGGAGGCGGACGACCTGCGCGGCGCGGCAGGCGTCCTGCGCTCGGTCATCCACCGCTGACGTTCGATGGCGTCGATCAATCGCCTCAAGCGGGAGCTGTTGTTCAAGGTCGTGTTCTACGGGCCCGGGCTCGGGGGAAAGACCACGACGCTCAAGCACGTGCACGCGTCCTCCAAGCCGGAGAACCGGGGCAACCTCGTGTCCCTCGCCACGGACACGGACCGGACGCTCTACTTCGACTACTTGCCCGTGCGCTTGCTCAAGCTCGGGGACATGACGGTCAAGCTCCTACTTTATACGGTGCCCGGGCAGGTGTACTACGGCGCGACGCGCAAGCTCGTCCTC
>DATGJA010000279.1:0-4474 GCA_035295445.1 Polyangiaceae bacterium
GTCGCGCTTCGAGCGATCGCGGCGCTGGCGCTCATGTGCGAGCCGCGCGACTTCGGCACGACGTTGGGGGACGCGAGCGCAACGGGGGCCGACGGCCCGCAAGCTCCGCGGCGGGGATGGGCGGGACCCCAGGCCGGATACGACCCTACGCTCTTCGTCTACGAGCATGTCCCGGGTGGAACGGGGCTGGCCGAACGCATGTGGGAGCAGCGGGACGTCCTCTTGGCGAGGACGCAGCGGATGGTGCAGAGCTGCCCTTGTTCGACCGGCTGTCCGTCGTGCGTCGGTCCGGGCGACGCGGCACGCAAGACGGCAGCACTCGAGCTCTTGGGTTCGATCGTCGCCATCACGTAGCCAACGCGACACGTTGTCCCGTTTGCGCCGGGGCCGCCGTCGCCTACGCTTAGCGGCGATGCGCATGTGGCAAGGCGGGGCGGGGGTGGTCGTCCTGATCGCCGCTTGCCTCCCCGGGTCGGGACCGGGGCTGGATCCCTACGTCGACGACGCAGGACCGACGCCCGCGACGACGTTCGGCGACGACGCGGCCGTTCGGTTGGACGTCGACCTGGGAGACCCCTTCGCGATCACCGGGGTCCAGCCCTCCCATGGTCCCTGGTCGGGCGGAACACGCACGACCATCGTCGGCCGCGGATTTTCGTCGAACCTGAGCGTCTGGATCGGTGGGGCGGAGCTCGACCCGAGCGCGGTGTTCGCGAGCGACCCCTCGCACGTCACGGTGGTGACGCCGCCCGGGGCGCCCGGCGCCGCCGACGTCCGCGTGCAGAACAAAGCGTCGGCGCAGGACCGCACGCTCGCCGCGGGGTATTATTACGACTCGTTCGCCGTTCAACCCACCAGCGGCGCGACGACGGGCGGCACGCTCATCGCGCTCACCGGGAGCGGCACGGGGTGGACCTCCGCGTCGAAGGTCAGCGTTGGCGGCGTCGCCTGCACGTCGACGACGTTCACGGACGCGGCGCACCTGTCGTGCACCACGCCCGCCGGCGCCGCCGGGTCCAGGGACGTCACGGTGCTCAACGCGGACGGCACGATGGATCAGGCCCGCGACGCCTTCACGTACAACGATTCACCCGACGGGTATCGCGGAGGACTTTACGGGGGTGCGCTCGCCGGCAAGTTGACCGTTCTCGCGTTCGACTCGTCGGTCGGAACCCCGCTCGCCGGAGGCATCGCGGTCGTCGGGGGCGACGCGGCGACGGCGCTCACGGCGGCGCTGGACGCCTCGGGCACAGCCCGTTTCGACGACGCGACCCTCCAAGGAAGCGTGACGGTCACGGTGACGGCCAAGTGCCATCAACCCATCACGTTCGTGGCCGTCCCCGTCGACACCGTCACGGCGTACCTCGATCTGCAGCCCGATCCGTCTTGCGGCATGGGCGATCCTCCATCGGGGGGCCACTTCGCGGGCACGGACTTCGGCACCATCCAGGGGGAGCTCGTCTGGCAATCGGTCGAGGAGTTCCAGCGCTCCACCTGGTTCAGCGTCCCCAACCCCACGGGGCCCAACGAACGCCAAGCCGCGTACGTCTGGGTCGCCGGAACGAACGCGCTCGCCGGCTTCTCCCTCCCCGGGTCGTCGCAGGCAACGACGCCCATGTCGAGCGGTCAGCTCGGCTACGCGTACTCGCTCCAAGCGCTCCCGGGGACGCTGACCTTGTACGCGCTGGCCGGGCTCGAGGATCGGAGCGTCAATCCGCCCCGCTTCCAGCCGTTCGTCATCGGCGTCGCCCGGGGAGTCTCGGTCGAGCCGAACGCCATGACCGTCGGCGTCGACATCCCGATGAGCACGTTGCTCGACCACGCGCTGCAGACCGTACCGCAGCCTCCGACGGCGCCGGCGTCGGGGCCCGACCGCCTCATCACTACCCTGGGCGTCAATCTCGGTGAGGGGACCGTCGCCATTCTGCCGCAGGGCACGCAGACCTCCTTTCTGCCCATTGCGGGGACCGTCGGATTCGTTGGCATCCCGTCCCTCGACGGCAGCCTCGCGGGCGACGCGTACACGATCACGGCCCAGGCGGTGACGGGCACGGCACACGACGTCCCGCTCTCCGTGGTCGCCAACGTCGAGACCACGGACGCGAACGACCCCCTCACGCTGGGCGGCTTCCTGCCGATCCCCGGGTTCGATCAGCCGGGCACGGGCGCGTGGTCCGGAGCCCACGTCGACGTGCAGGTCCCGGGGGCGTTCGACCTGATGGTGCTGGACGTTGCGTCCGCCAGCGGCCTCGTCACCTGGCGGATCGTGGCGCCCGGCGGATCGACGTCCTTCGAGGTGCCCGACCTGACGAAGGTCCCGGGCGCGCCCACCTTGATGCGCGGGTCGATTCGATCGACGCTCACGCTCGCACGGATCAACGCATTCGACTATGGGCGCCTTCGCTACGGGCAATTCACCAGTGGGGCGTGGAATGCGTACGCGCGGGACGTGGCCATCGGCTCGTACTAAACGCTGGGCCGCGGTCGGCTGTGGGGCGCTCTGGCTCCTGTCGTGCCGCTTCGATCCCGCGTACCGCGACTCCGCGGCGTCGCCCACGTGCTCGACAGGCGAGCATCGGTGTCTTGCCGACGTCTTGCAGACCTGCGGCGCCGGGACGCCTCCGTCGTGGCAGAACACCGTGGACTGTCACGGCAACGGCAAGGTGTGCGCGTCCGCCCTCGGCGCGTGCGCCACGTGTGCCCCTCGGACCCTCGATTGCAACGACCAAACGGTCGTCCAGTGCAGCGCGGCGGGGGACGCGTGGCAGCCAATGCAGGCCTGCGACACGGCGCACGGATACGCCTGCCGCACGGGCGAGTGCATTCAGCTCTGCGATCAGGCGGCGCAGCAGTACTCCAACGTCGGCTGCGAGTACTGGGCCGCCGATCTCGACAACGCGGACATCTCCCCATCCGAGAACGCCGCCGCCCAGCAATACGCGATCGTCGTGTCGAACGTGCAGCCCGACGTTCCGGCGACGGTGACCGTCCAGGAGGACGACGCGCAGCCGGGGGAGGGGGCGATCCTCCGGACGGCCGGCACCGCGGTCATCGCCCCGCGCAACCTGGAGGTCTTCAACCTGGGACCGCGTGAGGTCGACGGGTCCTCGGACGGGACGTTCAACACGGGGACCGGCACGGCGCTGACGCGCCACGCGTACAAGGTGACGTCCACGTTCCCGATCGTCGCGTACCAGTTCAACCCGCTCGACAACGTCAACGTGTTCTCGAACGACGCGTCCCAGCTCCTCCCCGTGTCGGGCCTGAACACGGGCGTCGGACGTGCTTACGTGGTCCCCGCCTGGCCCCAGACGATCGCGCTGACCTCCGACCCGGCGACGAATTTCAACATCAACCTGCGGGCGTTCCTGGCCATCATCGCCACCCGGCCGGACACGCACGTCCACTTGCAGTCGGCTGCGCGCGTCATCCCCGGGGGCCCCTTCCCCGACGGGATCGAACGTGGCGCCGCCGCCGATGCCACCCTCCAGCCCTTCGAGGTCCTCAACCTCGAGACCGGGGACTTCAACGCCGACTTCACGGGCACGCTGATCGACGCGGACGAGCCTGTGGCCGTCTTTCCGGGAAGCGAGGCTTCGGACGCTCCCATCTATCAGAAGCTCGCCGATCGCTTCTGCTGCGCGGATCACCTCGAGCACCAGACCACGCCGGTCCGCACGGTCGGCAAGTCGTACGTGCTGGCGAAGATGCCCAATCGGACGGCGGCCGTGATCGCCGCCGGCGGCAACATCGGCGAGTCGACCGAGACGGAGTACTACCGCGTGGTCTCGGCGACCGCAGGCACGACGCACGTGACCACGACGTTGCCCCCGCCGTGGGCCGCGTTCGATCTCGACACCGAGGGGGACTCGCAGATCATTCCGTCCAAGAGCGACTTTACCCTTCAGGCCACCCAGCCGGTCCTCGTCCTCGACGTGCAGTCGAGCCAGGACGCCGGCGGGGTGCCCCGCGGCCTTCCGGGGGGCGACCCGAGCACGGCGCTCGTCGCGCCGGTCGAACAATGGCGCGCCGACTACGTGCTCCTCACCCCGAACAAGTACAGCTTCGACTACCTGGTCATCGTGGCGCCGAGCGACGCGCACGTGTTCGTCGACGGGTTGGCGCTCGACGACAACGACTCGGACGTGACTCCGTCGGACGGGCTCACCACGGCGGCGCGAGGCTCGCCGACCCCGCCCTACTGGACGTACCGGTACCAGCTTTCGTATCCAATCATCGACCCGACCGCGCAGGCGCCGAACAACATCCTGCCCGGCAAACAGAACGACGGGGTCCACCACGTCCAGGCGGACGAGCCCGTCGGCGTCATCGCGTACGGCTTCGATTCGTACGTGAGCTACGCCTATGCCGGGGGGACCCAGCTCAGCCTGATCAACACGCAGTGAGTAAGTCTCCTGCGGACTAACGTTTCGGGTCGTAGACGATGGGACCGATCGGCCAATCGACCAGGAGC
>DATGJA010000280.1:0-16919 GCA_035295445.1 Polyangiaceae bacterium
CGCGATCGCGTATCCCGCCTCCCCTTCTGGCGAAGGTGGCAGATCGCGGCGTTCTTGCCCGTCATCCTCGAACAGGGCGAACGAATGATGCTACGGCCGCAGCCCCGCCTGACCCGGGCCTACCGGATCCCCCGATCGGCGTTGAACGAGGCATTCGGCCGATCGAGCGGCCACCGCGAGCGCGTGCGGACCATCGTCGCCCCCGTGCACCGGTTGCTGCAGGGCGCCTAGGGGGGTCCTTCGTCCGATCTCCCGCTTCGCTCGAGCGTGCGGACTTGGGCGGGTCGTGCGGACTTGAGTCCGCGCGAGTAGCCGTTTCTTCACGGCGACCCGGACGCCGAAGTCATCCCCTTGGCACGCCTACGGCTCGGAAGTGGCCCGAGTCTCACTCTGGCGCGCCTGGCATCCCCGTTGCTCAACGGCTCTCCGAAGCTGCGGGAGAGGGAATCATGGGCGCCAGAAGGAAGCGGGCCGGCGGACGGCGGACGAGCCAGAGTGGGCCATTCGTGACACGCATGTCGGTCTTGTGCCTCTGCGCGATGGCTGGGGCCACGGCGGCCGGCGCGGCGGGGTGCGGAGCCAACGGCAACGGCGGCTTCGCGAGCAACGCGTCTCCCGGGCTCCCCGGCGGCGCAGCAGACAACAACGGCGCGAGCTCGGGGTCGGCGAACGGCGGCGGGAACAGCACCGGGCCCGAGGTCGCCGGCGGCAGCGGCAGCGCCGCGCCCACCTTGCCGCCCGAGATGAAGACGGAGAGCACGTTCCGCTCGCCGGTCGCCACGGGCAACGTCGTGTGGATCGCGAACCCCACGAGCGGCCGCGTCGCGTACATCGACGCGACGACGTTCGCGGTGCAGACCGTCGGAGCAGGCAACGGCCCGACCTACCTCGCCGCGGTGCCCGATCCGACGGACGACGTGGCCATCGTCCTCAACGTGCTCTCGCAGGACGCGACGCTCCTGCGCGACCACCAGGGCACCCTCTCGACGACGACCCTGCCGTCCACGCCCGACGCGAACGCGTGGTCGGTGTCCTCGAACGGAAAATGGGCGGTCGCGTGGACCGACGCGACCCAGGTCCCCACGGCGGCACCGACGCAGAGCTTCCAGGACATCGCGGTCATGAACCTGGCCACGGCGACGACGTCCTTCTTGAACGTCGGGTACCGACCCTCGCAGATCGCGTTCTCGGGCGACTCCGCCGCCTACGCCGTCACCCAGGACGGGATCACCGTCATCGATCTGACCGGCGCGCAGCCGGCGGTGACCAAGAACCTCCCCCTGCCCGCGGCCGCGCCGCCCACGACGTACGACGCGGGACCCGAGGCGGGAGCGGACGCCGCCGAGGCGGGCGCCGACGCGGCACGCCAGGTCGCGGTCGACGCTTCCATGTCGGACGCCGCGCAGGCTCCCTCCGACGCCGGCGAGGACGCGCCGCAGCCCGTCACCACCCCCGCACAGGCGACGCCGGACGCCTCCGCGGCGGGCTCGACGCCGGACGTCTCGTTCACCCCCGACGGCGCCTACGCGCTCGTGAGGATCGACGGACTGTCGTCGGTGACCGTGATCGCGCTGGCCACCGGGACGTCGACGACGATCCCCCTGCCTTCGCCCCCGACCGATTTGACCATCTCGCCGACCGGCGACTTCGCCATGGCGGTCCTGCGCGACCAGTCCGCGGTGGTCACTCTGCCGCTGCCCGGCATCGTGTCCAACCCGGCCTCGATGACGGTCACGACGGTCGCCGGACAGGTGATCGGTCGCGCCATCGTCACGAAGAAGGGGAACACGGCGCTCCTCTTCACGACCGTCGGGCAGGGCCTGAAGGGGGCGCTCACCGTTCTGACCCTCAAGCCGACGCCGAGCTACCGAACGGTCACGCTCTACGCGCCGGTGTTGGCGGTGTTCCCCACGGACGACGAGGCCAACGCGATCGTCTTGCACGACGTGACCCCGGACCCGGCCTCCGGAGTCGTGGGCGCGTTCAGCATGGTGCCGCTCTCCCTCGACCTGCCGGCCGTGCTCAGCAGCCTGCCCGCGTCGCCGACCGCCGTCGCCATCGCGCCGACGAGCGACTACGCGCTCGTATCCATCCGGAACGACGCGTCCGGACAGTTCGGGATCTACATGGGTCTGATGCCCTCGCTCCGGGTCATCCCGGTGCCCCTCGCGAGCCCGCCGATCGCCGTGGGGATCGTCGCAGGGGCGGCACGCGGATACGCCGCGCAGGACTACTCGGAGGGCCGCGTCACGTTCGTGAACCTCGCGCAGTCCGGCTGCGATGGATCGACCGAGTGCGTCTCGGCGCGCACGATCACGGGCTTCGAGCTCGGCGCGCGGGTGGTGAACGGCAACGGGAGCATGCCATGAAGGCTCAGGTTGGTGCCTCGTCCGAACTCTCGCTTCGCTCGAGCATGTGGTTCGGCCTCGCCGCGGTGTGCGCGCTGGGCGCGTGCGGCGGTCGCCCGGCCTACTGGGACCAAGGGGTTCCGGAGTTCAAGTCTTTCGGCCTCGCCAACGGCGTCGTCGTCATCGACGAGCCCGACCATCGGGCGGTGATCCTGACGGTCGGCCCGGGCCTCGACGTCCGGCGGACGACGATGCCGATCGGCCATCACTTCTTGAACGCGGCGCCGTCGGCCGACGGCAAGACGCTCTACATGCTCTCAGCCGGGGACTGGCCTCGTCAGACGAAGGACGACGAGTTCCCCAGCCTGACGAGGGTCTCGATCGTTGCGAACGGTCAGACCTCGAGTCACAGGTTCCAGATGTCGGAGCCCCTCTCGAACCTCGCAGTCGACAAGACGGGGCAGTACGTCGTGGCTTTCTACGGGAACGCCACCGCCACATCCGCCGCCGTGCCGTTCACGCAGAATCCTAACGAGCTCGTGATCTTCGACGTGAGCCCGGCGGGGGAGGCGCTCCCGAACAACCCGGTGGACTATACGCTCCGGAGCTACGGCGGCGCGCCCCAGCGGTTCACGTTCACCCCCCCGATGAGCCTTCCCGCCGGGGCGCCGACCGGCTCGCCGCGGCGACTGCTCCTGGTCGAGACGACACTCGACCTGTCCATCCTCGACATGAGCCACGTCTTCGACACGAACCCCAGACACGAGATCACGGTGCCCCTGTCGAACGGGACGAGCGTGCAGCAGCTCTCGCCTGCCGGTCTCGCCGTCGATGCGAACGACGGCTTCATCGCGCTGCGGACGACGACCGACACGAACGTCTATCTCTTGCAGCTCATCGCGGCCAAGCCCGGGCTGGAGAACGATTTCAATCCGAGCATCGACCTCATCGAGGTCGGCGGCGTTCCGTCCGATCTCGCCTTCGTGCAGACCGACGCCGGCCTCGAGCTCGCCGCCCTCGTTCCCTCGAAATCCGATGGCGTGCTGATCGAGCTCAGTAAGAACAACTTCGTGACCACGCCGGTCGCCTTCAGCGCCGCGTATTCGAGTCTCTCGATCGTGACGCAGGCGGTGAGCGCCGGCGCAGGCATGCAGGCTACGACCGACACGGCCTTGCTGTGGGACAGCACGGGGGGCTCGTCGGGGGTCGCGCTCTGGTCGCTCGGGACGAGCGGCCGGACGCCGTACCGGAGCGTCGAGGTCCTCTCCGTGGCCAACGCCGTCCGCGCCGTCGACGACGTTCCCTTCCCCAACGACCGGCTCAAGGTCCTGGAGACCGCCACGACGACGAGCGGCGGCAGCTTCTTCGTGCTGGACCTCGCCCAGCAGACCGCCGCGCCGTTGTTGACGACGAGCAACCCCACCATCTCGATCGCCCCCGACGGCGGGCGCGTGTGGGACTTCGCTCAGGGCGGGACCGAGCTGGCCGCGATCCCGCTCGACGCAGCGGACAGCCTCAACCCCATCCCGCTGACGACGACGCGGTCGATCCGCGCCGTCTACGACGTGCACGCCGGGAGCGCCGATTCGAATTCTCGAGCCCTCATCGCGCTGCACGACGCCGACGCGTACGGGCTCACCGTGTTCGACGCGTTGGCTCCCGACGCCGCGGAGGCCCGAACGTACCCCGCGCTACTCCTGGAGGGTCCGTGAAAACGCTCGCTCGCCCCCTTGCCTTGGCTCTCGCCTTCGGTCTCGCCGTCCTCGGCGCGCGGGGCGCCCGAGCGCAAACGTCCCCGCCGTCCGACGCGCCTGCGCCTGCGCCTGCGGACGGAAGGCAAGAGCTGATCGGCCGGCTGGAGCTCGGGTACCGGGGGTCCTTCGTCGGCAGCTCGGGGTTCGACCCCTTCTCGGACAACGACTACTTGCCCCAGTTCTCGCTCGAAGGCTCGCGCACAATCTTCCAGCGTGGGGCATTCTCGTTCGCGCCCGGGCTGGCCCTGGACGTCGGCGGCACGAGCGCGACCGCGCGCGGGGACGACACGTCCCTCTCGATGCAGCGCGTAGAGGTGCCGCTCGAGGGTCGCCTGCATTTCGGACGATGGGGCTACGCATTCCTGCGCGTCGCCCCCGGGGCGGCCGTCCTGAGCGCCCAGGTGCAGGACTCGAACTCGCCCCAGCCGCTCACCAAGTCGCGGTGGCTTTACGCCACGGATCTGAGCGCCGGATACTCGTGGCTCGTGTGGCCCGGCGCCAAGCCATGGTTCTGGCTGCAGGCCGAGTTTGGCTACGGCTTTGTCGCCAGCGAGCGGCTGACGTTGCAACCGAGCACGCAGACCACACCGCCCGTGGCGGGGGTCGACCTCGGCGACCTGAGCCTGAGCGGCCCGTTTCTCCGCATCGCAGCCGCCGTCAGCTACTGACCATCTCGTCGTCGCGGGCGCGCCGCGCAGCCTCCGACAACAAGTGCATCGTCAGCGCCTCCCTGCTGAGGACCCAGTGAGCCGGGCGCCTTCGGCGGCATCGCAGGGGCTCATCACGTCCCGCAGGCCCGCGTCGCCCCCCCAGGGCGCGAGCACGGCGCGCGCGGCCGGACAGTCGCCGCGCAGGACCGCCGCCCGAGCAACCAGGACGGCCGCCTCCTTGCGATGAAACGACCTGGGGTAGCCGGCGAGGTGCCCCTCGGCGACGACCGCGGCCGCGTCCGTGCGGCCGGCCCGCGCGAGGGCGACGGCCTCGAGGAACGAGGCATCCTCCGCGAACTCGCCGCTCGGATCGGATCGGACGAACGCGCGGAACGCGGACGCGGCCTCGTCGTGGCTGCCCTCGCTCAGCAACCGAACCGCCGCCGCGTACGCTGTCTCGGGGTCCACGGGGGCCGCCGTGTAGTGCGCCGAGGCGGGGGGGAAAGCGCCGCGAGACGGTCGCGACGTCGCCGGCGGCGCATCCCGGGCGAGGGCCGGCGGAGCGGTCCACTCCTCTCGCGCCCCGAGCCTCAACTCCCCCCTCCCGTTCAGCCGCAGCGCGACGACGCCCTCGTCCACAGAGACCTGACGGGTCGACCCCTGCTCGACGCGCACCTCGAACGTGGTTCCCCGCACCTCGAGCTCTCCGTCGGGCAGGGTGACGAGGAACCGCTCTCCGGGCTCTTGTGGGCGCACATGAACGCGGATCGATCCGTCCTCGAGGCGCACTCGTTCGACCCCGGCCTCGCGCGACTGGGACCATCGGCCCGCCTGCGACGAGAGAACGACGCCGGCCCACGCCTCGAGTGTCTGCGGCGGGGCCAGCGGCCCCGCGCCGGACGCGGGCGAAGACGCAGCCACCGCGGCGACCCGAGCCTGCGGGCGCTCCTCGTACCTTTTCACGGACGCCCCGATGCCCCAGGCGACGAGCCACGCCGCCGCAAGGCCCATCGCCGCTCGGAGCCGGAAGGACGACCTCTTCGGCCCCGTCGCAGCGTCATGGCAAACGCGCGCGCGGAGCCTGCGCACAGTGAGCTCGTCGGGCTCCTCGTCACGCCATCCGCGCATCCGATCGCGCAGTTGCTGGTCCAGGCGCAGCTGCCGGCGACAATCGGCGCACACCCGCAGATGACTCGCGAACGAACGGGCGCCCCGTTCGCCGAGCTTCCCCGTACGATACGCGTCGATCTCCCAGGAGCGCGCGCACGGGTCCATCTCAGACCCCCTCCATCCGCAGCGCGACCTGCAGCTCGCGGCGCGCGTGGAACAGCCGCGTGCGCGCCGTCGCCGGTGGAATGCCGAGCGACCGAGCCGCCTCCTCGGGGGAAAGCCCCTCGAGCTCCACTAGGACGAAAACGGCGCGCTTCTTCTCGCTGAGGCCGGCGAGCGCGCGTTCGATGAGCGCGAGGTGCTCTTGTCCAATCGCGCGGTCCTCCACCTCTCGTTCGCCCACGGATCGGCCCGTGAGCGTTTGCGCGAATGCCCCGAGGACGCGGCGGAGCCGGCCGGCGCCGCGGCGATGACGCAGCGAGAGGTGAACGGCGATTCCGCAGAGCCAGTTTCGGCAGCTCGCCCGACCGTCGTAGGACGGGGCGATGCGCGAAAGGCCCAGGAACGTGGCGTGGACGATGTCCTCCGCGTCGGCCGGGTTGGCGAGCGTGCGACGCGCGGCGCGCCACACGGCACCGGCGTAGCGATCGTAAAGCTCCCCGAGAGCGGCGACGTCGCCCCCGGCGATGGCGCGGATCAAGTCGGCGTCGCCGACGTCGCGGACCGGCGCGTTGCGACGCGACCCGGGCTTCATAGCAGCGCCGCCGTCGCGCCGAGGCGAAGGCCTCCCGTCCACGCGGGGAACGCGGGCGGCGGCGCGGCGTTCCCGCCCGCCGGAGCCGGAAGGGAGAGACGCAACGGGCTCGCCACCAGCGAGGGGGCCATGCCTCCATCGAGCGTGACGGTCAGCGCCCAGCCGCGGCCGAGTGGAACCGCAAGACGCGCCGAGGCGTCGAGCCGCAAGACAACCTGGGTTTCGCGAATGGCCGAGTCCTCCGGACCGTAATCGTACTCCATGTTCATGACGGCGATCGAAGGGGCAAAGGCAAGATCGATGGCCGGGCCGCCGGCGGCGAAGCGACGCCCGACCCCCAAGCCAAAGCTCACGTCCGTGTAAACGTCGCAATCCAGTCCCTGCTGCCCCATGCAAGACAGGAGCGCCGACCGAATCGACAGGAGAAGCAGCCACGATCGGAGGACGACGTCCGCCCGCGCCTCGACGTCCAGGACGCTGGCCGACGTCGGCGCGATGAAGCGGATGCCCGCAGACAAGCCCGTCCAGAGCGCCATCGCGCGCGGCCACGATTCGACGCGCGGAGGAACCGCCGGGGGGGCCGGGGGGACGGCCTGGGACAGCGGCGGAAGCGTCCTCGACCCCGCCGCAGGTGTCGCCCCGCCCGGCGGGGATGGCGCGGGCTCTTCGCGCGGCGCCGACGGCCCGTCGTCGCGGGGGATCGGCGTGACGAGGCCCACGGCCACCGAGACGAGGCTCGCCTCGTGGGCGACGAACCGCTGCGCCCGGCGGCCGTCCTCGGTCGTCACCTCCAGCCGGACGCCGCCCGCTACGGGCGCAATCGACAAGGTCGCCGGCACGCAATCCGTCGTCGAGAGCCGGGCGAGCTCCTGGCGCAACTCGCCGAGCGTCCGCGTCCACGACGCCGAAAGGCCGTCCGCCACCATCAAGTGGACGCACGGGCGCTCCTCGGAGGCGGCTGCCGGACCGAGGCGCATCGGGAGGGCCAGCGCGCAGGCGACGGTCAACGACGCCAGGCTGGCACCTCTCACGACGACCCGTTCTAGCAGCCTGCAGCATGGGCGGCGGAATTCGAAACAGCATGCACGACCAATGGAGTGGGTGACCGCTCTTCGAAGTTGGGGGACTTGGGAGGAGTAGATCTCCCCCCAAACCTGGGTCGTAAGCGAACGCGCGCCGTCCGCCGCCTGACAGTCTGCGGGACGGTCGACAATGGCTTCCGGCGCGCGTTCGTTGACCTGCTCCGCCGGGTGGCCTCCCGTTCATCCCGCGCGCTCGCCTCGCGACGCCGGTTTGTCTACATTGGAGCGCTCTCGCTGACCGCGCGGCCGCTGCGCACCTGGCTTCGAGTCGAGCAATCTTGGTATTCTGGGGGAACGGTGGCTTCTTCGTCGCCCGAAGCCCGCGGGGGGACGGCTGCGGAACGGTTTCGCATGCTGCGAGCCATTGGGCCGCGGGGCGCTTCGACATGGGCCGCGCTCGAGCTCTCGGAAGGAGGGCAGACGCAACTCGTCGTCGTCGAGCGCACTCGCCGCGGAGGCGCGCTCGCCGATCCCGACATCGCGGGCAGGGTGCGCGACGCCAAGCACCTTGCGAAGCTCGAGCACCCGAACGTCGCGCGTGTGCGCGACGTCGTGATCCGGAGCGACGAGATCCTCGTCGTGGGCGACTTCATCGACGGCGTGCCCTGGGCGCGGCTCGGCAGCGGCGCGCCCGGTCCCCCGTTCGAAGCCACGCTGCGGATCCTCGTGGACGTCTTGAGCGGCCTCGCGGCGATGCACAACCTGCGCGACGAGAAGAGGACGCCGCTCAAGCTCGTCCATGGCGGCCTCACCCCCGACCGAGTCCTCGTGGGCTCCGACGGGGTCTCGCGCGTGCTGCGCGCGCCTCCGAGGGGACCGGGGGGCGGCCGCCTGGCCAACGCGTACTTGGCGCCCGAGGTGCTTCTCGAGGACGACTCGGCGGATTCTCGAGCGGACACCTACAGCGTCGGCGCGATCCTCTGGGAGGCGCTGTCGGGGCACTCGCTCTTCCCGGGACTCGGCGCGAGCGCGATCGTCACTCAATTGCTGAGTGGGCGCGTCCCGCCCCCCACGCCCCGCCCGGGCGCGGAATGGACGGTACCGCTCGTCGACATGGTCACGCGAGCGATGGCTCCCGACCCCGACAGGCGCTTCGAGTCGGCGGCGGTGATGGCCGCCGAGCTTCGGCGGATCGCGGGGGCGCGCCTGGCCACCCCGGCGCAGGTCCTCTCGATCGTTCAGATCGCGGAGGGCGAGGTCATCGCCGAGCGAAGGGCGCGCCTCGAGCGCGGCGAGGTGAAGCCTATCGATGCCGGCGACCCCTCGGGCCAGACGCTCGACATCGCGATTCTCATCGACAAGGAAGAGGACCCGGAGCGTCTCTCCGCGGCGGCCGCCCCGATCCCTTCCGTCCTCACCGAGACTCCCGCGGCGATCCGACCGCCGGTCATTCACTGGTCCCCGCCCGAGGAGCCCGCTCGCACGACCCTGACCGGATCGTCGCACAGCGCCAGACCGCGGGAGGAGGGACGCCGGCGAGGTCGAAGTCGAACCCTCGTCGTCCTGGCGGCGGTGGCCTCGATGCTCGTCGCGACGAGCGCCCTCGGGTGGTGGTTGCGAACGCGGCCCCCCGCCCAGGCCGCGTCGACTCCCGCGGCCGAGACGGGGCCCCCGGCTGAGCCGAAGCCGATCGCGCCGACGCCCGCGCCGGTGGCCGCGCCCCCTACGGCCGCCGCGCCTTCGACGACGACGTCGCCGTCGACGACCGCTGCGACGCCCGGCGGACCGCTGCCATCCGGCGCGGTCCCGGTCCCGGCCGCACCGAAGCTGCGCCCCGGCCCGCGGCGCCACTACCAACCAGAGGGGATCTGATGCGCGTTCTGGTCCCTCTCACTTTGCTTGCAATCGGACTCACCCCATCCACCGCCCGCGCGGACGGCGTGCTCCCCTCGTCGGCGACGCCGGTGCAGCGAGAGCAGGCGCAGTCGCGCTTCTTGAAGGGAAAGGCGCTGCTCGACGGCCATCAGTACGAGCAGGCGCTCACCGAGCTTCGCGCGTCGTACGAGATCGTGGCGAGCCCGAACACCCGCCTCGAGGTGGCGCGGAGCCTGGAGGGCCTGGGGAGGCTCGTCGAAGCCTACGCCGAGTTCGGACGAACCGTGACCGAGGCCAAGGAGCTCGCGGGAGAGGACAGGCGCTACTCGCGCGCCTCGGCCGCCGCGTCGCTCGAGCGCTCCGAGCTCGAGTTCAAGCTCGGATTCGTGTCGCTGGCGATCCAAAACGCCGCCGAAAGCACGCGCGTCACCGTCGGGGGCGAGGAGCTGCGCCGCGCGGCGTGGGGCGAACCGGCGCCCGTGGCTCCCGGGCTCACCGAGGTCGTCGTCGAGACGCCCGGGCGCTCGCCCGTCCGCCAAACGGTGACGCTGGCCGCGGGGCAGAGGGGCGTGCTGACCCTCGACGCCCAATCGGGCGCGGCCATCGAGCCATCGCCGCCGCCGCCCGAGCCCGCCGATACCGCGACCCCCGCGCCCCCAGAAGCGCCGGCCGACCATGCCTGGATGAGAACCTCCGCGTACGTCGCCGCAGGGGTGGGCGCGGCGGGTCTCGTCGCGTTCGGCGTCTTCGGCGCGATGGCCAAGTCGACGTACGACGACCTGCAGTCGAGCTGCGGCGCGAACCCCTGCCCCTCCAGCAAAGCCGACGAGATCTCCTCCGGAAAGACGAAGCAGCTCGTCGCCAACGTGGGTCTGGCCGTCGGTATCCTGGGGGCCGTATCGGGTGTCACGCTGTTCGTGCTCTCGCCGCGCGGAAGGACGGCGCAGACGGGGACCGCCTTGGTCGTCTCCCCCGGCTGGCTCGGGGTGCGGGGGCAGCTGTGACGGCTCGCGGGTGGACGATCGCGCTCGGCGTCGCCGCCGCGTGGGTGAGCGCCTCCGCCTGCGCGATGGACTTCGATCGCTTCGACCCGGCCGAGGGCGGGCGCGAGGCGCACGGGAGCGACGCGTCGAGCACGACGACGCCGCCGCCCTCCGGGCACGACGCCGCCGCCGCGTCCTTCGACGGGGGCGCGCCGAGCGAGGCCGACGCGAACCTCGACTTCGACTCCCGACCGCGCACGGGCCAGGACGGCGGGGGCCAGGACGCCGGGGCAGACGCGCAGGACGCGTCGAACGCGTGCGGCGCTCCTTCCGCCTGCGTCATGACCGCCCACTCGTGCGGGTCGAGCTGCGAACAGACGCTGCAGCAGTGTTTGCGGATCTGCGGCGGAAACAACGCCTGCACTCGATGCAACTCGCAGGCGCAAAGCTGCACGAGCCGGTGCGTGGGCTCGTGCACGGCGTGCGCCGCCGACGCCGGCTGCTCCGACAACGGCGAGTGCAACGTCGGTCTCGACGCGTCCCGCGGGGGATAGGGCGGACGCGCGGACTAGAGTGCTCAGCCCCCGTCGGCGCACTTCTGAGCGTTGAAGAGCTCGAAGCACCCGACCTGCTCCTGGGGCGTGAGCGACCGAAGGTACGCCCGCATCCCGGTCTGCCCCTCGGTGGTGTTGATGTCGCGCCACGTATGAAACTTGTGCCAGAAGCAGTACTGGATGATCGTGTCGTTGAAATAGCCGCCGTCCGGGATCGTCCCGTTGACGAAGGCGTTCGTCAGGTCGTCCTCGCTGAACCCACCGGTCTGTTCGGGCGTGTGCTGCACGTCCGAGAAGAGGGTCATCCCGAAGAGCATCCCGTTCGACATGGCCCCGTGGCAGTTCGTGCACGCCGCGGGCGGATTCTCGAAGGGATTGCTCAGGTTCGCGAACATCGGGCTATTGCACGCGGCCTGCGCGTCGTACCCGGAGGCGTCGAACCCCGAGGCGTCGAAGCCGCCGTCGGGGACGGCGACGCCCCCTGCCTCTTGGTCGTACGTGAGGCCGTTGCCGTTATTGTACCGCATGTTCCCGAGGTTCCACTCGGCCACCGTGTACTGGGCGATGTGAAGCGGCGCCGAGCCGCACTGCGACCCCATCCGCGCGATGATGGTGACGTCGCCGGCCTTCTTCGTCGTGATCATGATGCCGCTTACGTACGGCTGGAAGGAGACCATCGACGGATCCGACGCCCCCCACGTCACGCTGCCGGGACTGACCCCTTCGACGAACACCGGGACCTGGTAGATGTGCGTCCCGTCGAAGCCCGAGTAGATCGGGTTGAACTTGATGGGGAGACCGTTGGGTGTCGAGCACGCGAGCATCCCGCCGTCCACGTTGGGCGGAGGGCCATCGTAGGTCGCGAACGCGTCCAGCTCCGGAGCGATCCCCGCGTCGTCGGGCGGCGCGAAGGGGCTGCCGCCCCCCGCGCTGCCCGAGCCCATGGCGCCTCCGGTCGACGAGCCGGAGCCGGCAGACCCGCTTCGGTTGCCGCCGCCCGGCGACCCCGAGGAGCCCGAGACGCTCGCGTCGTCGCCGTTCGGGCTCCCGGTGAGCAGAGCTGTCGAGCCGGAGCCGCAAGCGGCGATCACGGCGAGCGAGCTCGCGGTCAGCCCGCCACAGATTCCCAACATCACACGTGGAGAGAAAAGCAGCTTCATCGAATCGATGGATTGGGCCCGGAACGGTCGATCCGTCAACAAATAGTCGCGGGCTCGCCCCCGCCCCTCGCGCTCGACAGCTCTACGGCAATTTGCCGTTCTTGAGCCGCGCGTCGAGGAGGCCCAGGAGCGTCTCCCAGTGCCGGGCCGCCGCGGCCGCGTCGTACGCCGGCGTGTCGCGAAGCACCCAGCCGTGCTTGGCCGGATACGTCTCGATCGTGTGATCGACGCCCGCGTTCGTGAGGGCCTCTTCGAGGCGCGCCTTCATGTCGTCGGGAAAGGAGGCGTCCTCGATCGCCCCCGCGGCGTACACGCGCGCCTTCATCTTCGGCGCCAGTCGGTGCGGGCTCTCGGGCGCGTCGGTGGCCAGTCGCCCGCCATGGTAGCTCGCCGCCGCCGCGATGCGCTCCGGGTAAGTTCCCGCGGCCGTGAGCGACATGAAGCCCCCCAGGCAATACCCCGTCGTGCCGATCGCGCCTGTGCGTACGTCCGCTTGGCCCTCGAGGTGCGCGAGAAAGGCGCGCGTGTCGGACATGATGTTGGACGACGTGGCGTGCACGAAGAACTTCTCCATCAGAATCTTGCGCAGCGCGGGGTCCGCAAACGTGGCACGCGGGGCCATCGGCTCGTACGGGCCCGATCGATAGAAGAGATCGGGCACGAGGGCGTAGTAGCCATGCGTCGCAAGCCGCTCGCCGATCTCGAGCACGGCGGGGCGGATGCCGAGTCCGTCCATGAAGACGAGGACGGCGGGCCACGGTCCAGTGCCCGCCGGCCGGTAGACATACGCCGGGCAGGTGCCCGCGTCGGTCTGGATCTCGATTCGGCTCACGGCGCGCCGGCCGTGATCCACGCGACGACCCGCGCGCGCTCCGCGTCCGTCGGCTTCGGGCCGTTGCCGATGGGGAACTGGCGGGCGGTGGGCGACGCGGCGCACCCCCACGCGGGGTCTTGAGCGGCCGCCACGCCGCAGCGAATCACGAGCTTGTCGCGCTCGACGATGGCCTGCATCGTGAAGTCGCGACCGGTGGTGTCCTTCGCGTCGTGGCAAGAGACGCAATACTTCGCGAAGGCAGCCTGGGCATAGTTGGCCCACGTGTCCGTATCGCCCCCGTCCGCGGGCGGCGCCGAGCCCGTGCTGCCGTCGCCTCCGGCAGCCCCCCCGGGCGGCGCGCCCGCCCCGGACGAGGAGCAAGCGCACCAGCCGGCCATCGCGAGAGCGAATCCGAGGGACCGAGGCACGCCCGGACGGTACCACGGGCTTCGGGCTTCAGGCTTGAACCAAGCCGGCGGCCCGCGCCGACCGCGAGCCCCCCCGGCGCATCGCGCCGAGAAGCCCGTACCCGACGGCAATCCAGGCGAGCTCCTTCGCGCGCTTGAGGAGCACGAACGCCGCCGCGATGGGCGCCGGCAGGCCCATCGCCGGAAGCAGGGTGATGTAGCTCGCCTCCTGGAAGCCGAGCCCGGCGGGCGCGACGTTCCCCACCGACCGGATCATCGAGATCCCGATTTCCGCCGCCATCGCCAGGCGCAGATCGAACGGCCCTCCGACCAGTCGAACGATGACGGCCGTCTCGGCGGACTCGAGGACCCAGCACGCAAGGAAGGCCGCCGACGCGGCCCAGGTCGACGCTCGATCGGCCCCGACCTTCGCGAGGTGACCGTCCACCGCGGCGGCGCTGGCCCGGCACCGGGCTACCCGGGCGCTCAGCGCGCCCCAGCCGAGGCGTGCGACGGCCGTCTGCAGGCGCACGAGGGCGGGTCGGCCGCGGAAGCCGGACCCCAGGCCGAGCGAGAGCGCAAGGGGAGCAAGCGCGCAAGCCCCGACGACCCAAGGCAGCCAAGGCCCGCCCAGGCACCGCTGGGAGACCGCGGCGAGCATCGACGCGCCCCAGACGACGCCGCCCGCGATGTACGCGGCGTGCGCCCTCATGACGAGCCACTTGCGCGCGATCGCGAGGACGGCCCCCTGACCGATTGGAACGCCGCACTGCGCATCGAGAAGCGAGGCCGTCGCCGTGTCCGCCACGACGAAGCCCGCGGGGGCCGTCAGGTGGAGCGCCTCCGTGGCGATCCGGATGGGCACGAGTCGACGAAGCGAGACCTCATGACCGAGGACGCGCAAGAGAAGAAGCATGCCCGCGGCGTCCGTGGTCATCGCGAGGACGAACGGGAGGAGCGCCAGCGGCGCGCAAGGACCCGCGCTCGCCAGCGCGGCCCAGGTGGCCCCCCCGTCCACCACGCGGAAGGCGCGGGCCAAAAGGATCGCCGCGCCGAGCGCCAGGACGGGCGTCAGCCCGACGCGCGCCGTCCTCCGCGGGAGCGTGGCCGACGCGTCCGTCGCATACACGCATCCCAAGATCGGCCGCCCGAGTGACGACCGTGCGACACCGCTGTAGCGAACTAAGAATATTTGAGCGGGAGTCGCCGTTCTGCGCTCTCGAGCGAAGCGAGAGTTCGGAACGACACACCGACTATTGCCCGTTCCAGGTGTAGTCGCCCACCCGCTTCGCGTCGTAGGGCGCGTTGAGCTGCCCGGCGCCCTTGCCGGCCACGTTGAGCTGACCGTAGGTAAAGGCGATGGTGGGGGACGCGCCGCCGGTCACCTCGATGACCTGCTGGTTGAACTGGTCGCTGATGAGGGTGTTGCCGTTGGCCAGCCGAATTCCGCGGGTCGGCGTTGGGGAGGCGTTGCCGCCGTCGACGGTCGCCGCCGTAGCCGACGTGCTGCGCGACGTCGTGTAGTAGCTCCAGACGACGCCGCCGTCCGACGCCACCTCCACGATTCGATTGTTCGCCGAATCGCTGATGAGCGTGTTGCCCGAAGCCGCGAGGCGGCTCGCGAAGGCGGGCGCGTTCAGCGTCGAGCCGCCGTCGGCCGCGGGCCCGTACTGCCAGACCACGCCGCCGTCGGAGGCGATCTCGACGACGCGGTTCGCGCCCTCGTCGGCGATGAGGGTATCCCCGTTCGCGAGCCTCACCGCGCTATTGGGACCGGTGAGGAGAGAGCCTCCGTCGGCGGGCCCGTATTGCCAGGCGACCCCGCCGTCCTGAGTCACCTCGACGATCCGATTGTTGCCCTGGTCGGTGATGAGGACGTTTCCACTCGCGAGCATGACCGCGGCGACGGGCCCGCTGAGCTCCCCCATCGTTCCGTACTGCCAAGCGATCCCTCCGTCCGCGTTGACGAGCAGGACGCGGTTGTCCGGACACCCGCCGGAACCGGCGTCGAGCGCCGCGCAGGCCGTGTCTCCCTGCGCGCCGCCGCTCGGATCGCCGGTGCCCGAGATGAGCGTCTGGCCGTTGGCGAGGCGCTCGGCGTCGTTGGGGGAGACGACCGACGTCGGACCGGGCTTCGCCTTGCCGTCGCCGAACGTCCAGACGATGTTGCCGTGCGAGTCGACCTCGATGACGCGGTTGTTGTACTGGTCGGCGATGACGGCGTTGCCTTCGACCGTGCCGGCCTCCGAGCCGGCCTCGGTCGACGCCTCGACGCTCGCCTCCATCGTCGTTGCGTCGCCCTTGGTGCCGCCGTCCGCGCTTCCCGTCGACGAGCCGCTGCCCGACGTGGACGAGCCTGTCGTCGATGAACCCGTCGTCGACGATCCGGAGGAGCCCGAACCGCTCGAACCCGAGCCCGAGGTCGAGCCGGTCGCGGAGCCGCTCGACGCATCGGGGCTAGGCGACGACCCGTTGTCGTCTCCGCTGCAGGCAACGAGGACCGCGCCAAGGATTCCAATCCCCGCGGCAAATCCCCAACTCATTGAAGCGTTACAAGAAATCGTCTTGGACATGGCGTTCCTCTCTACCGAGCCGTACGTCGTGGACAATGGTGCCGAGGGATAGGTCCGTTGCCCTCGAGGCAACGTCGCGTACCGTCTGCATCGCGCGGATGGTCGCTCGCGTTCATTCCGTCGCGGAATCGGCCGACGAGGCCGCATCGCCCGCGTTGTGCTGCGCAGAGTCCTGATCAGCGCCCGTGCCCTCGGGCACCGGCGGAGCGCACGCCGCAAACCAATCGTCGAGCGTCTTCATCTCGGCCGACGTGAGCGGCGGACCGCTGAGCGGCATGTGCGGGACGGAACCGGGCTGAATCACCTGGTACATCCTCTGCCAGCGAAGGACCGACTCGTTGCTGTTCATGAACGGCATGACGACGTCCTCGTAGTCGACGATCTCGAAGGGCGCGCCGTGACGTTGCGGCACGCCGTGACAGGTCTGGCACTTCGAGTGGATGGCCGCGCCCACGTCGGCCGGAAAGTCGCCCGTGGACGGTCCGGGCGGGCAAGCGTCGAACGAGACGACGACCGGCGCCGGCGCGTCGGCCGCCGCGTCGTCCGAGCCTTCGTCACCGGCGTCGATCGGGGCTGGGATCGAGGCCTCGGCACCGCCGACGGCGTCGGCAGGCCCCGGAGTCGTCGCCTCCATCATCGCGGAGGCGCTCGGCACGGCGCCGGGGACGCCCGAGTGGAGGACGGGGTTCGCCGGCGAGGAGCTCGTGCACGCCCCGCACGCGAGAAGGAGTCCGCAGGCTCGAGCGAAGCGAGAGTTCGGACGACACACCCGACCAGGTCCGCAGGCTCGAGCGAAGCGAGAGTTCGGACGACACACCCGACCAGGTCCGCAGGCTCGAGCGAAGCGAGAGTTCGGACGACACACCCGAAGGCAATCCACACAACCTCGAAGAGTCATGACCGAGCGTACGAAGC
>DATGJA010000281.1:0-2573 GCA_035295445.1 Polyangiaceae bacterium
CACCACCCACGCGTCGAGTTTTTGGCCGAACCCGGCGATGAGCTCGTCGAGTTTCGGCGCCACCGAGCGCGCCGTCTCCCGCATCACCTCGGGGCCGAGCTCCTTCGCCCTGCGCTTGAACTCCTCGTGGATCTTGCCGCGCGCGAACATCGCGAAGATCGCAGGCCCCGCGACGGCCAGAAGCCCGCCGGCCATCACGTTGATGGCCATGAGCGCCACGCCCCCGAACATGATCGCGACGACGCCGAGGTCGTACTTGATCGTATCGACCTTTACCTCGAGCCGCTGGGCGTCGCTGCCGAGCGCCTCGGCGACCCGCTTGGCCGAATCCCGCGCGTCGTCCTTGACGAGCGCGATGGTCTTCTCCGCCAGGCGTTCGAGCTGGAGAGCGATTTCGCGTGTCTCCTGCTCGGCCCACTCCCTGAAGGCGTCCTCCAGGAACGCCGGCAGGAACTGCTTGAGGTCCTGCGGCTTGGCCGAGTCGATGACGTTCGGGAGCTGGCGGCAAACGTCGTCGACGAAGCGATCGAGGTCCTTGCGGGCCCCCGTCCGAATCGTCGCGAGCTCCTCCCGGATGTCGGCGCGCCGCTGCTCGATCGTCCCGGCCTGGCCAGCGAGGTCTTTTTCGAGCGCGGCGATTCGCCGCTCGATCTCCTCGCCGCTCATCTGGACGCTGCGGCGTCGAGCGTCGATCCCCTTGACGAGGAGCTGCCCGACCGCAAGGCCCTCGGTCAGCGCGTTGTCGAGCATGATGTTGCCGCGCTCTTCCGCCAGGAATCGCGTCAGGTGCGCGACGAGCTCCGGGAGGCCGCTGCGCGCCCCGTCCCCCGCGAGCGCGTTCTCGGCGCTGACGGCGAACACCGCCGGTTCGGTCGCGCGCCCCTCCGAGCCACCTGCCCGGTCGCGCGCGCCGAGCAGCGCCGCGAGGTGATGCTTCGCGTACGACAGCGCCTCGGTGCGCTCCTCCCCGGAGAGGAGGTCCCACTTGGTGATGATGAAGACGATCTTGTCCCGGGAGGCCTTGAGGAGCTTGTCGTGCAGGAAGACCCGCTCGCTTTCCTTGAGGATCTGGCCGGCGTCGAGGAGAAACAGCACGGCGTCGGCGCGGGGCACGTAGCTATACGTGATGTCCGCGCGCTGCAGGGAGAGGTCGTTGACGCCCGGCGTGTCGACGAGGAGCATGCGCTCCTTGAGGAGCGGCGCCGGGTAGCCGATCTCGAGGTAGTCGACCTCCTCCTCCGCGCCCCCGCCGACCGCGAATCGCGCCACCTCTCCGAACGGGAGCGGACGACGGGTACCGTTCGCCGCTCCGCCCGCCGAAACGACGAACGCCTCGGGCGAGTCGGCCCAACGAATGTGATGGATCGCGGCGGTCGTCGGCGTCACCCCCGTCGGAAGGACGCGATCGCCCAGGAGGGCGTTCACGAACGTCGTCTTGCCGTGATTGAACTCGCCCACCACGACGAGGTGGAAGCGGTCCTCCTCCAGCTTGCGAACCATCTTCGTCGCGACGCGGTCCCGCAGGCTCGACGTGCCGAGGGCCGCCGCGACCTCACCGAGTCCCTGGAGCGCGGCGATCACCTCGCCGCGCTTGCGGAGGAACGACGTCATGTCGACGTCGGCGCGATCGGTCGTCAACCTGCGTCTCCCTTCAGGAGCGTCGCGACGCGGGTGTCGACCTCGGCCATCGGGAGGCCGCCGCCCGCGCGGCCGACGGCGTCGGCGTAGAGCTGGCTCTCGCCGAAGACGCGCATCGCCAGGACGCGCTTGGGCAGCCACGGGTGCGTCGCGAAGACCTCCATGTAACGTCCGATGCCCTGGGTGCCCTCCTCGTGTTGCTCGAGGAAGGCGTCGAGGTTGAACTCTTCGTACAAGCGGCGGGAGCCGACGGCGAGCTTGGCGATCGCCCGCTCGGCCGCGGTCGCGTCCTTGCTGACCAGCATGCCGGCGCGGTCGCACGTCACCTCGGCGCGCCTCGACCACGTTCGCAGCGCCACGAGGGCGGGCTGGAGGATCCAGGGCACGAACATGCCCGCCATGAAGGTCAGGTAGTGGAGGGCGGTGAGGTAGGCGACGTGCGAGTTGTGAATGTGGCCGCACTCGTGGCCGATGACGGTCAGGAGCTCTTCGTCCGAATACTGCTCGACGAGCGCCGAGTGGACGAGGACGAACGAGTCGTCGTTCGTCCCGTACGTCGCGGCGTTGAACCTCGGGTCGTTCACCACGAAGACCTGGGGCTTGGCGATCCCGAGGACGTCGCAGGCGCGCTTCGTCAAGCCGTGGATGCGAGGGAACTGCCGGTCGCTTACCTTGACCGCTTGACCGAGCAACTGATGTTTGCCGATCTGCTTGAAGAGCCGGACGCTCGCCTCGACGGCGAGGGCCACGGGCTTGGTGTTCTCGAAGGCGATGCGAGATTGGCGGTCGAACGAATAAGTGTACTCGTGTCCGGCCGTGCGGGCGCTCGAAGCGGTATCGTGCTCGGCACGCTTGCGCGCGACGAAGGCCTCGAAATCGAGTCGGGGTGCCTGCGCCATGGTGGTCCTCGCCAAGAGGGTAGGCAACGGTCGACC
>DATGJA010000282.1:0-13376 GCA_035295445.1 Polyangiaceae bacterium
GAGCGTCGGTGAGCGCGTGCCGGTGCATCCCGATCTTTGATCATGGCCAGCTGTGCCGAGGCAATGGTTGTCTCAGCCCACGCCGCTAAGTGATCGAGATGATCCAGCTTCCCGTCGACAAAAACTAGGGACGGCCCCTAGTCTGCTTGTGGCGAGTCGTCCGAACTCTCGCTTCGCTCGAGCCTGCGGACTACAGCATCGACACGCGCTTCATGAGCGCGCCGCAGAGGTCGGACTGCAGGTTTCGCTCGCGTTCGACCGCGAGCGCTGCGCGGAACACCTCTCCGGCGCGCTCCGGCTCCCCGACGACGACGAGGCACATGCCGAGCATCTCCTGATCGGCGGGATCGCCCGAGGCGGAGGCGAGCGCGGTGAGGGGGCCGAGGGCGGCGCGGTGGGCCTCGATCATCGCGGGGCTCGGGGGATCCGGCACGCCCTTGGCGTGAACCATGATCCGCAGCGCCTGACGGCGGTCCTGTTCGTCGTAGCCGGTGAACGCCGGTCCCGAGAAGAGCGCACGGTAGCCCGCAAAGGCGGCGTCCATCTCCCCCGACCGAGCCGCGGCGACGATCCCCTTGATGGTCTCGACGAGCACTTTGTCGCCCATCCCACACTCATACCGCGCCGAGTGTGTCGCCGGAAACGGAGGAAAGGTACGCTTTCAAGGCCTGGCCGGAAGTGCCGGCCAGACCTTTCATGACTCAGGTTTTGGGGCGAGATCCTCTCCCCCCGACCCCCCCAACTTCAAAAAAGCCATCCACCCTGCCTTGCGACAACATGTAGTCCTCTTCGATCTCGACGGGACGGTCCTCACGTTCGTCGGAGGGCCACCCGGTCCGGGCCGCGCCGCGCTCGATCGGGCGATGCACGAGCGGTACGGCTTCGAGGGTGCTTCCGCGGGGATGCGGGTGGCGGGCGGGACCGACCGCGCGCTGACGCGCGCGATGCTTGCGCGCGCCGGCGCGAGCGGCGACGACGCGCAAGTCGACGAGATCCTGGCCCTCTATCTCGGGCACCTCGCGGTCGTGCTTCGAACGCGCCGATACAGGCCCATCGGCGACGTCGTCCGGACGGTCGAGGCGCTGCGCGCGCGCGGCACGGTGGTCGGGCTGGCCACGGGCAACGTGCGCGACGCCGCCCGCCTCAAGCTCGCGTCGGCGGGCCTCGAGGGCGTCTTCGATTTCTCGCGCGGCGCCTTCGGGTGCGACGCGGAGCCCCGCCACGAAATCGTACGTCTCGCCGCGGACCGATGCGCCGCCGACCGCGACGGGCGGGTCGTCGTCGTGGTGGGCGACACCGAGCGCGACGTGCTCGCCGGCCGCGCGATCGGCGCGCGGGTCGTGGGCGTCGCCGCCGACGACGCCTCGCGGGCCGAGCTGCGCGACGCCGGGGCGGACGCGATCGTCGACGAGTGCGGCGAAGACCTCGTCCGCGCCGTCTTCGCGTTCGGCTGACACACGACAGCCGCGTCAACCGTGTATCTTGCCCTGCATGCGGCGCATCCCGCGGAGCCAGCGCTCGTAGTCGGAGGCCTTGCGCACGAAATAGGTCGCCACCTCGGGGTGCGGCAGGATGAGGAACCGCTCGTCGCGGACGCCCTGGACCGCGGCGTCGGCGACGACCTCCGGCTCGAGCGCGCCCTCGAGGAGGAAGGAGGGCGTGTCTCCCGACGCCAGCATGGCGGTGCGAACCCCTTGCGGACAGATGCACGAGACGCGTAGTCCGCGGTCTCCGTACGTGATGGAGAGCCACTCGGAGAACGCCAGCGCGGCGTGCTTGGTGACCGCATACGGGGCCGACCCGATCTGGCTGAGGAGGCCCGCCGCGGAAACCGTCGACACGAAGGCCCCGCCTCCGCGCGCCAGCATCCCCGGCACCACGGCGCGGGCCGCGTACACGTGCGCCATGACGTTCACGTCGAAGATGCGGCGCCACTCGGCGTCCGCGACCTCCTCGCCGCCGCCGAAGAAGATGCCCGCGTTCGAGCAGAAGACGTCGATCGCGCCGTAGCGCTCGACCGCGGTCGCCGCGAGGCGCTGGACGTCGCCCTCGACGCCCACGTCGACGCGCAGGCCCAGGCCCCCGATCTCGCGGGCCGTCTCCTCGGCGGCCGCCCCGTCGAGGTCACCCACCACGATCCCTCGCAGCCCCTCGCGGGCGAACCTGCGCGCGAGCGCGCGGCCGATCCCGTGGGCGCCGCCCGTCACGACGACGACTTTGTTCGAAAGGTCCATCGGGGCGAGAAGGTTATCCCAAATCGCCGACCTCGAGCCTCGAACGGCGCTTGCCGGTGCTCCTTCGGGCATGAGACGTTGCCCGCCGCGATGCGGACGTCGAGGGCCATCGCCGGCGCCGTGCTCGTCGCTGCGCTTGCGCTCGTCCTGGCAGAGTCTCCCCCGCGCGCCGGGGTCCTGCGCAAGACGACCATCGACCTGCAGCCGAGCGTGCAAGGGGACAAGAAGGGCCCGCCGGCGCCCGAGCCGGCCGTGGTCGC
This sequence comes from Polyangiaceae bacterium, assembly GCA_035295445.1. Classification (GTDB taxonomy): domain Bacteria; phylum Myxococcota_A; class Polyangia; order Polyangiales; family Polyangiaceae; genus Palsa-1150. Next base: position 2,495 of record DATGJA010000282.1, read on the forward strand.
GCTGGAGCCTGCCGCGCCGACGGGGCCGTGCCCGCCCGACATGCTCTACGTCGACACGGTCTACTGCCCCGACATCGAGCGGCGCTGCCTCGAGCTCGAGCACGACAAGATCAACAACCTCGACATCTGCCACGCCTTCTCGCAAAAGCAGCATTGCCCGGGACGCGAGCGCCGCATGGCCTTCTGCATCGACCGCTACGAGTACCCGAACCAGGCCGGCGCTCACCCCGTGTGGATGCTCGATTGGTTCCAGGCGCAGGCCACGTGCGAATCGAAGGGCAAGCGTCTCTGTTGGGCGAGCGAGTGGACGGCCGCCTGCGAAGGCCCCGAGCACACGCCCTTCGCGTACGGCTGGGAGCGCGATCACACCAAGTGCAACTTCGACAATTTCTACATCGAGCCCGCGCGCTTTGCGCCGAAGGGGCAGTTCTTGTTCTACGCGCGGGACCCGGCCATCGCGGACAAGGAGCTTGCGCGGCTCGACCAGAGCGTCCCGAGCGGCTCGATGGAGAGCTGCCGGAGCGGCTTCGGGGTGTACGACATGCCGGGCAACCTCGACGAGTGGGTGGTCAGCGACGAGGCTCCGCGCGAGAAGTCCAAGTGGGCCGGCCTGAAGGGCGGGGCCTGGGGCCACGTCCGCAGTCAGTGCCGGCCGATGACCTACAGCCACGACCCCGGATTCTCGTACTACTTCGTCGGGTTCCGCTGCTGTCGCGACGTCGACAAGGCCCCCAGGTGGACGCCGTCGCACCTCGCGGTTGCGGCGCCGCCGGTCGAAGCCCACGACTTCGCGCCGGACGCCATCGTGGCCGTCGGGGCCCCCGGTCCGTCCAAGACGAAGTTCACGTGGACTCGTGCCCCCGAATGAGACGGGTGACGAAGTTTCGCAGGATGTCGCGTCCGCGCGTGCCGGCGTGGACGTGATCGCGAAGGGCGTCCGGGTCGCCGCCCTCGGAGCGGATCAGGTGCGCGCGAGCGGAGAGATACCCGCGCATGACGCTCCGGTCGAACTCGGGGTGAAATTGCACCGCGCGCACCCGCTCGCCCACCCGGAAGGCCGCGACGGGATCGAGCGCCGTGGTCGCGAGGACTTCGGCGCCGGAGGGAAGGCGCGTGACCGCGTCGAGGTGCGTACCGTTGACGTCGAACGCGCGCGGCAATCCCGCGAAGAGCGGGTCGTCGGCGGCGCGCGTCACGCGCACCGTGCCGATCTCGCGGCCCCGTGGGTTCTTGCGCACCTCTCCGCCGAGCGCCTGGGCGATGATCTGATGTCCGAAGCAGATTCCGAGCAGCGGCGTCGGGCACGCAGCGATGTCGCGGACGAGGCCTTCGAGACGCAGCATCCACGGTGCGCGCTCCGTGACGCTCGAGCTCGAGCCTGTGACGACGAAGGCGTCGACGTCGAGCCGCCCCGGCAAGGGCGCATCGCTGTGCACGTCGTAGGACCTCCACTGGACACGAGGCAATGGCCCCACCGCGTCGCGGATGAATCGCTCGAAATCGCCACGCTCGCGCGCGATCTCCCGCACCGTCTGACCGGTCACGAGGATCCCGATGAGGATGCCCATGAGCCCGACTAGCGCGAGAGACCTCAGCGTGCGACATTAAATGTCGTGGGGTGCGGGCGGGTCTCGCGCCCCCGAGGACGCGCGCGTGAACACGCACCAGCTATCGCTCCCCATCGAGGAGTTTCTGGCGCGGCCCCATACGCCCGGCATCGCGCGCCACCGCCGGGTCTTCTGCAACCGCAACTTGCGCATGAGCAGCATCGCGTGGGTGGGCTTCGACATGGACTACACGCTGGCCATCTATGACCAGCCGGAGATGGACGAGCTCTCCATCCAGGCCACCATCGAGAAGCTCGTCGCCCGCGGCTACCCGGACTTCGTCCGATCGATGCCGTACTCGACGTCCTTCCCGGTCCGCGGGCTGCTCATCGACAAGCGGTTCGGACACATCCTCAAGATGAACCGGTACAAGTTCGTCACCAAGGGCTACCACGGGATGCGCCAGCTGCCGCGCGACGAGCTGCGTGAGCTCTACCACTCGAAGAAGATCCGCCCGGCCACACCGCGCTACCACTGGATCGACACGCTCTACGCCCTCAGCGAGGCGGCGCTGTACGCCGCGCTCGTCGAGGCGATGGAGCGACGAGGGCTCGCGGTCGACTACGCGAAGACCTTCACGGACATCCGCGATTGCATCGACGAGGCGCACCGCGACGGGACGATCCTCGAGCGGGTGGCCTCGGACTTCCCGAGGTTCGTGGTCAAGGACCACGACCTCGCCCCCACGCTGCACAAGCTGCGGAGCGCAGGGAAGAAGCTCTTTCTCCTGACGAACTCGCGGTGGCCGTACACCGACCGGATGATGAGCTACTTGCTCGACGGAGAGATGAGCGAATATCCCCACTGGCGGACGTATTTCGACGTGGCCATCGTCGCCGCGACGAAGCCTGCGTTCTTCCAGGAGCAGCGGCCGCTCATGCAGCGTCACGGCGACACCCTCGAGCTCGCGTCCTTCCCGCTCGAGCGCGGCACCATCTACGAGGGGGGCAACCTCGTGGACCTCGAGCGCGCCCTCGACGCCGACGGCGACGAGATCCTCTACGTGGGCGACCACATCTACGGCGACATTCTGCGCAGCAAGAAGGAGAGCGCCTGGCGCACCGCCATGATCATCCAGGAGCTCGAGGGTGAAGTCATCGCGCACGACTCGTGCCACGAAGACTTCGCCCAGGCGGAGTACCTCGAGGACGCGCGCGACCGGCTCGAGGACGAGCTTCGCTTCTACCAGACGCGCTTTCGTGAGCTCTCGCGACGAGCCGAGCAGCACGCCAACGGAAAGTCGGGCGCTTCGAGCGAGGCGGTGCGGGAGGTCAAGCGCGCGATCGACCGCGTTCGCGGACGCTTGCGGCACGCCGATACCGAGCTTCAGGCGATCGAGCGGCGGGTCGACGGGCGGTTTCACCCTTTCTGGGGGTCGCTGCTCAAGGAAGAGAACGAAGAGTCGAGCTTCGGCGCCCAGGTGGAGGAGTACGCGTGCCTCTACACTTCACGCGTCAGCAACTTCCTCGCGTACTCGCCGCAGCAGTACTTTCGAAGTCCGCGCGACGAGATGGCCCACGAGCTCAACGCGGACCGCTGACAGGTGGACGCGACGCAGGCGCCCAAGCCGCCGGGCCGGATCCGGACGGCCCCCGAGGACTTCGTCGTCGAGGAGCTCTCCGCCTACGCGCCGACCGGCGCCGGTCAGCACGTCTTCGTTCGGTTCACGAAGACGAACCTGACCACGCTGGCTGCCGTCCAGTCGCTGGCGCGGTCGCTCGCCTGCGACCCGCGCGCCGCAGGCTTCGCGGGCATGAAGGACAAGGTCGCGGTGACGACGCAGACCGTGTCGCTCGAGGCGCCGACGGGGGTCGATGCCGCCGACCTGGCGAAGCGCGCGCTGTCCCTGTCCCTTGAAGGAATCGCCGTCCACGAGGCAATACCGCATGGGCACAAGTTGAAGCCGGGCCACCTCCAGGGCAATCGCTTCGCCATCGCGGTGCGCGGCGTGCCGAGGGACCGCCTGCGCGACGTTACGAGCGGGCTCGATGGGGTCGCGCGCCGCGGCCTGCCCAACGCGTTCGGCACGCAGCGCTTCGGTGCACGAGGGGACAACGCCGAGCGGGCGCTGGCCTGGCTGCGCGACCCGACCGCTCCCGCGCCCCGTGACAAGCGCCTGGCGCGACTCCTGTGGTCGTCGCTCCAGTCCAAGGTGTATAACGAAGTCCTCGACGCGCGTGTGCGCGATGGCACGTGGAACGTCCCGATCGAGGGAGACCTCTTGAAGCTCCGTTCCTCGGGGGGCCTCTTCGAGTGCGCCGACGTGGCCACGGATCGCGAAAGGGCCGAGCGGGGCGAAGTGTCGCCCACGGGACCGATGATCGGGGCCCGGATGCGCTGGCCCGGCGGCGCGGCCCAAGAAATGGAGAGGGATACGGTCCAACGGGTGCTCGGCGCCGGGTTCGACCTCGAACGGACGCGCCCGTTCGGCGAGGGCAGCCGGAGGGCGCTGCGCCTGTGGGTGCAAGACCTCCGATTCGAGATCGACGAAGCCGATGCAGAGAATGCGGTTGCCTGCGTCCGGGTTTACTTCGTGCTACCGAAAGGGGCGTACGCGACGACCGTGCTCGCGTCGATATGGGCGTTGGATGCGCCGCGAGGCCCAGGAGGCCCACGGGGCAACGACGACGAGGAAGAGGAACCCGAGTGAATTCGCTGATCGAACGAGTCAAGAGCGCGATGGTGGGCCTGGGGACGGGCTGGATCCTCGCGCTGATGCTCCTCCTTAGCATCGTGTCGCTGGCGGTGATGCTCGAGCGTGCGTGGCTCTACTGGTCGCTCCGCGACGACATCGAGGCTCTGATGCGCGACCTCGGCAAGCTTCTCCGGAGCGGCGATCTCGAAGGCGCACGGCGAAGGCTCGAGGCGTCGGGCAGCGCCGAGGCGGCCGTCGTCGTCGCGGGCATCGTCGAGGCCGACCGCGGCGTCGAGGCGGCTCAGGAGGCCATGGACGGCGCGAGCGCGCTGCAACGGATCAAGCTCGAACGCAGGCTCGCGTTCCTCGGAACCCTGGGCAATAACGCCCCGTTCATCGGGCTGCTCGGCACGGTCATCGGGATCGTCGCGGCGTTCGATGAACTGAGCAAGGTCAAGATGGCGACCTCCGCGGCGTCCACGCAGCTCGCACCCGAGGCGGTGATGGGCCGCATCTCGGAGGCGCTCGTCGCCACCGCGATCGGGATCCTCATCGCGATCCCGGCGGTCGCCGCGTACAACGCGTTCCAGCGGATCGTGCGCGGGACGGTCGCGAACACGGAGGCGCTCGGACACATGCTCCTCGCGCACCTCAAGGCGACGCCGCTGCCCGAGGGCGCCGAGACCGAGCCGTCGAGCGAGCGGGTGGGCGGGGGTGGAGCCGGACGCTCCAAGGCCGAGAGGTCGGAGCGAAACTGATGGCCGGCGGAGCTAGCGAAGCAGACGACGCGATCACCGGTATCAACGTCACCCCGCTGGTCGACATCACGCTCGTCCTGCTGATCATATTCATGGTGACGACGAAGATCGTGCTCAACCAAACCGTGCCCCTCGACCTGCCGAAGGCGGCCACGGGGACGAGCGAGGTCCAGGTCATCTTCAGCATCATCCTGGTCGCGGACGGCCGCGCCCTCGTCGACGGCAAGCCGATTCCCGGCGACGACAGCATCCTGCAGCTCGCTCGCGACGCGCAGACGCAGCACCCGGAGCTGCGCGCGGTCATCAAGGCCGACGCCTCGGTCACGCACGGCCGGGTGATTCACGTCCTCGATCTGCTCAAGCAAGCGCACGTCAGCAAAATCGCGTTCGGCGTGACGCCGATCGCCGGACCCACCCACTGACCGGGACCTGGCGACGATGGCCGACGGGAGCAGAGGCTCGAGCAACGGGACGACGGGAGCGCGGATCGGCGTCATGGCTACCGCGGGGGGCGCGCCGTACGACGACCCGCTCTACAAGGTGCTCGGGCTCGACCCCCACAGCTCGAGCGCGGTCGCGTGGCTCGGGTACATGCTCGGCGCCGTCGCGCTGCTGCTCGGCCTCTCGGTGGTCGTCCGGGCCGTGGGGATTCTCGTCGCGCTGACGAACCAGGTGCCCCAGCTCACCTACGTACCGCAGGAGATCGAGGTCGACGAGGCACCGCCGCCGGCCCCGCCGCCCGTCGAGGCGCCCCCCGAGCCCAAGGAGGCCGCGCCGCCGCCCCGACCGACGCCCCACGAGGCCCCACCCCCTCCCGCGGCGCCGGCGCAGGCGGGCAAGGTGTTGACCCAGGAGCCGGACCCGAACGAGCCCGTCGACCTCACCGGGAACACGATCATCACCGGCAACGCGGAAGCCTACGCGGGGGGGACGACGACGGCGAACGGGACGAGCAAGACCGCCGTGCGCGGGCTTGCGGCGCCGACGGGCGTTCCCGGCGGACAGGCGCCCGTCGCCGCCGCGCCGGTTCGCAAGGGCGACGACCTCTCGCGGCGCGCGTCGCTCGGCGGCGGCAACGACTGGAGCTGTCCGTTCCCGCAGGAGGCCGACGTCGCCCAGATCGACGACGCGTACGTGACGCTCGAGATCGACGTCAGCGCGGACGGATCGCCCAAGGCGGTCCGTATCGTGTCCGATCCCGGCAACGGCTTTGGTCGAGAGGCGTACCGGTGCGCGATGGCGCGTCGGTACGTGACGGCGCTCGACTTCGACGGCCACCCCATCCCCGGCACGGCGAAGGCTCGCGTACACTTCACCCGATGAAGACGCCGGCGAACGACCCGCGTTCCGAGCTGGCGGGTCTCGTGGGCTCGCTCCGTGCGTATCTCGAGTGGCAGCAGGACTCGGGCGCGACCGGCATCCCGAGGGCTGCGCCGCGCCCGTCCGTCGCGGCGCCCGTGCCCGTGCCCGCGCCTGCCCACGCGCCGGCGCCCGCGACCGCGCCCGACCCTTCTCTCGCGCGCTTGCCGCAGCTCGCGTCGGAAGTGGCGTCGTGCACGCGATGTGTTCTCGCGTCGACGCGGACGCAGACCGTGTTCGCCCGCGGAAACCCGACGAGCAAGCTCTGCTTCGTCGGTGAGGGGCCCGGTGCGGACGAGGACGCGCAAGGGCTGCCCTTCGTCGGCCGGGCGGGGCAGCTGCTCGACCGCATGATCGGCGCGATGGGCCTCGCCCCCGCGACGGACGTGTACGTGTGCAACATCGTCAAGTGCAGGCCCCCGGGAAACCGTCGGCCGGAGCCCGACGAGGTCGCGGCGTGCATCCCGTATCTGCACGAGCAGCTCGCCCTCGTGCGTCCGCGCGCGATCGTCGCCCTGGGCAACACTGCGATCGCGGCCCTGCTCGATACCAAGCTCGGGGTAACGAAGCTTCGGGGGCAGTGGAAGCTCTATCGGGGGCAGACCCTGGTGATGCCGACGTATCACCCGTCGTACTTGCTAAGGCCGAGCCCGCAACAGGTCGAAGCCAAGCGTCAAGCGTGGCAAGACCTGCAGCTCGTCATGAAAGAACTGGGACTCCCGCTCCCGCCTCACCGTTCTTCGGACTAGGGACACCCGACTGGTCCGCACGCTCGAGCGAAGCGAGAGAACGGACCAGGGACACCCGACTGGCCGTCGTTCCGCACGCTCGAGCGAAGCGAGAGTTCGGACGACGCACCCGAACGACCCTCACATTCCCACATCCGCGCCTCGGGCGAGTTTCGCTCGCCTCGGCGGACCATTTCGTCTGACAATGAGGGTCTGCCGTCATCGGCGGCGCCGACGCGCGCGTGCGCCGCGCTGGACCTTCGCAATGGCCGATCCGATCGAAGAGCTTGTTCAACGCTGGAAGCGCAATCCGAGCCCGGCCACCACCGTCGCCCTCTGCGACGCGCTTCGCGGCAATCCCCGCGGGCCGCTGGTCCAGCAGGTGGGCGAGTTCGCGACCCAGCGCCACGGTGGAGACGTCGCCGTCCTCGTCTCGGTCGCGCGGATGTACATGGAGACGCACCGCTTTGCCGACGCGCAAACGGTGCTCGTCGCGGCGGGCAAGCAAGCGCCGCGCGACGCGCAGGTCTATCGCTGGCTCGGTGAGGTGCTCCTGCGCCGCGGGGACGCCGAGCGCGCAGAGAAGGTGATGGAGCGCGCGATCCAGCTCGGGTCGCGCGATCCTGCCGCCCCCGATTGGCTCGCCCGCGCCAGGGCCCTCCGCCCGATGCAAGCCAAGGCGGGCGTCCGCGCCGTGGCGGCCGAGGTGGCCCTGGCGCACGCCCACGTCGGACGGGATCTCTTCGATTCGATCAGCGACAACACGACCGACGTGAAGCCGCTACCCCCGCTCGCCCTCGGAAGCCTGACGGAGCCCGAGGCGCCCCTTTCTCCGCCCCCGTCGCTCGCGGCGCGCGGCCTCGGGCCGCCGCCGCTCCCCCGCGCGCCCGACTCCGACAGCGAGTGGAGCGAGGTGTCCGAGATATCGGAGGTCACCGGCCCGTCGCCGGCGAAGCATGCCCCGGCGCCGACGGGCCCGCAGGTCCCGAAGAACGTCGTCGATTCGGTCGTCCCGAAGCCGCGGACGAACGGTGCGCATCCAGCGCCCATGCCCCTCGCCGCGCGCCCGGCATCTCCGCCGCCGCGGACGGGCGGTGGAGCGGTCGTCCCCCACCCACGCGACGTCCTCGACGCCCTCGCCCTCGCCGGCGTCTACGAGCCGAACGCAAAGGGAGCCGGGGCCACGTGGGATCGGCCCGGCAAGGGGCCGAGGCGAAAGGGCGCGCCGACGCTCGTCGCCGCAATGGTGCTCTTTCTCGCCGGCAGCGTAGGCACCTACTTCTTCTATCGGCACAAGCGAGCCCTCGATCACGCGCAGGCGGAGGCGCTCCTCGACAGCGTGGAGGCCACCCTTCGCGAGGCCAAACCGGATGCCCTGCCGGACGCGGAGCGAGCGCTGGCCCGAGCGCTCGCGCTCGAGACGCGCAGTCCTCGCGCGGCCCTCGATTGGGCGAGGGAGCGAGCCATGGTCGGGCTCGTGAAGAGCGGCGCCGACGTCGCGTTCGAGGACGCCATGGCGCGCGCCAAGGAGGTCGGCGTTCCCGAGGAGAAATACGCGTTCGCTCGGGTGGCCTCGTTCCTCTTCCAGGGCGACAACGCGGGCGCCGCCGCCGTGCTTCCGCGATGGGACGGACCGGCGGCGAGCGATGCGTACTATCAGGCAGTCGCCGGGGCGACGCTCGAGCGCGCGGGCGACGGGCGCGATCGCGATCGTTACGCGTCGGCCACCAAGGACGATCCCAGCCTCTTCGTGGCGCAGGTCGGCCTCGTACGGACGACCGCCATTCGCGGCGACGTGCAGGAGGCGATGCGCCTGGCAAAGGAGCTGCGCATCAAGATGCCCGACCGGGCCGAGCCGATCGCCCTCGTCGCCCTCGCGTGGGGGCGAGACCCGGCGCGCGACGAGGACCACCCCCCGCCCGAGGCCGACGAGGTCTCGAAGCGCGCCGCGGAGCTCCCTTCCGGCCTCAAGTTCGTGCCGAGCGCGATCGCCGCCCTCCGCGCCGTCGACCGCCACGCTCCCGACGAGGCGCGAACGGCGCTGCAGGCGGGGTTGGCGCAGGCCGAAGCCCCCGGAGCCGCGGTGTGGCTCGGAGCGATCGCGCTGCCGCTGGGCGACGAGGGGCTGGCTCGCAAGGCGGCCCTTGCGGCCCTCCAGCTGTCGGCGGTGTACGAGCCGGCGCGTGCGCTCGCGGCGCGGGTCGCGTTGCTCGGCGGGCGTCTGGACGAAGCGCTGAAGGCGACCGACGAGCTCGACCCCACGTCCACCGACGTGGCTGTGGTGCGGGCCGCGTCCGCGTACGAGCGCGTGGACGCCGACGGCGTTGCGCGCGCCCTCGAGGCGATTCCCCCCGCGGCGCGAAAGCTGCCGCAGTTCGACGCGCTCTCGATGGGACCCGACGTACTGGCGGGGCGCGTGCAGCAGGACGGCGCGCGCCTGGTCGCGATGGCCAGCAACGACGATCCGTGGGACGACCTGGTCGCGATCGACGTCGCGCTCGACTCGGGCGACCTTCCGACCGCCGACAAGGTAGCGGCGCTCTGGGGGAAGGGCGCCGACGCCCAGCCCTTGCGCGCGGTGCGTCTCGCCCGATTGGCGCGCTACGAGGGGCGCCTCGACGAGGCGGACGCGCTGTCGCAGTCCGCGCTCGATCACGGCACGGTCACCCCGCGCGTCCTCTGGGAGCGCGCCTTCGCGCTCGTCGCCCGGAACAAGTCGGCCGAGGTCGGTCCTCTCTTGGCACGCTATCCGCTCGTGCTCGGTCCGGTCGCGACGTGGCTGAGCGCCTACGCCGTCGCGTCCGGGGGCGGGATCGAGGCGGCGAAGGGAAGGACGTCCGCGGTGGACCCTCCCCCCGCGATGGCGCCGCTCGCCGTCCGGGTCGTCACCGCCGCCGCGCTCGGCGCGATGAAGGACCGCCGGCGCGGGGCGGAGTTCGTCCGCTCCGTTCTGACAACCGGCTCGCTGCACCCGGACCTCGTGGCCGCCGCGCTCGCGCTCGGCTTCCACAAGATCGACCGAGGCCGCCGCCGGCCCCTGTACGAGTGACGTCGCAAGGGCGCTGTCGATAGGGCCGCGCCGTGCAGCGGCTCTACCGATGCCCCGCCCTAGGTGTAGTCCTTCTCCATCCGCTCTTGGTCTTCCTTGCAGCGGATGCAGAGCGTCGTCTCGGGGCGAGCCTCGAGGCGCTTGACGGAGATCTCCTCCCCGCACTCTTCGCAGATGCCGAAGGTGCCGTCGTCGATCTTCTTCAATGCCTTCTCGATCTTGTCGAGGAAGCTCTTCTCGCGGCCCCGCAGGCGAAACGTGAACGACTGGAGGTACTCGCTCGACGCGAGGTCCATCTCGTCGGGCAGGTCGTCCGTGTCGAGCGTCATGTCCTGCTCGAGAGTCTGCTTGGCCTTCTTGAGGATCTCGTCGCGCTTGTCGGTCAGAAGCGTCCTGAACTTCTTGAGGGTGGCTTTGTTCACCGATTGCTCCACCTGGCTAAACCCCGTGCCGCGCCGGGGGCCAAGCACGTTAAGCACCCGTAGCCCCTACGTCAATCAACGATGCCGCGGTCGACGGAGGCTGCCCGCCGTTCGCGGCTCCTTCGGCCGCCCGCCAGCGCTTGGAGCTCATGTGGGCAAGCCGGACGCCGGCCATCGGCTGGCCGGGCGCTCTCCGGCGGCGCCGCCGGCCGCGAGGATGCTCGGTCCGCTTGCGCTTGGAGTCGGCGTCGCGCTCTGATGGCCCCCGTGGGCAGCCCCCCCTCGGACGTCGTGGACCTCGTCACCCGCATCGGGATCGACGAG
>DATGJA010000283.1:0-3423 GCA_035295445.1 Polyangiaceae bacterium
GACGGCCCCGGCGTGCTCTCGGATGGCCCGCACGCCCTGCGTGCCGTCGGACCCCATGCCCGACAGCAGGACGCCGATGGCGCGTTCGCGCAGGTCGTCGGCGAGCGACCGCAGGAAGAGATCGATGGGCAGGCGCAGCCCTCGGGGCGCGACGGGGACGAGCAGATGCAGCACGCCATGGACCATGGAGAGGTCCTTGTTCGGAGGAATCACATAGACGTGCCCGGGCCGGAGGCGCATCCCGTCGGTGATCTGGAGGACGGGGAGCACGGACGCGCGTTGGAGCAGCTCCGGAAGCAGGCCCGTGTGGGTCGGGTCCAGGTGCTGGACCACGACGAAGGCCATGCCGCTCTGCGACGGCTGCAGGTGCCTGAGGAACGACTCCAGCGCTTCCAGCCCCCCCGCGGAGGCGCCGATGCCGACCACGGGGAACGATGGCGCGGTCGGTCGTCTTGGTTGCGGGGCCGGGCCCCGGTCGCCGGGCCCCTTCGGCTTCATGAGCTTCTTCATGGTCGATGCCCCGCCTCCCCGACGTCGCCTCGATCCGGCCGCCGGCCGGTTTCGCTCTGGCCGTGAGGGGAAGAACGCTATCGGAAATCCCGGGGGCGACCATGCCCAACGCGCCGAAGCGACCCCCAATCTTGCGGCGGGGACCACTCCTCCATCCCCTTCGAGGACGGCCCCCACGGCGCAAGGCGCGACTCTCAGCGCGCGACCTTGCCCGGCCGGAGGACCCCGTACTCGAGCGCGAAGCGCACCAGCTCGGCGCGGCTGCACAGACCAAGCTTCTCCATGAGCCTGGCGCGATAGGTTTCGACGGACTTGACGCTGAGCCCCAGGTCTCTGGCGACCTCTCGATTCGTGTACCCCTCCGCCACGAGCTCGAGCACCTCCCGCTCGCGACCGGTGAGCAAGTCCAGTTCCTCGGCGCTCTTCGCGGTCCTCGTTGGCGAGGCAAAGAGATTGTCTTGCGCGACCCCGGGTTCGAGCGAAAGGTCCATGAAGGTCCGACCTCCGGCGACTGCGCGAATGGCGGCGAGCAGCTCCAAGTCCACGGCGGTCTTCACGACGTATCCAGTCGCTCCCGCAGCGACCGCCGCGCGCACGTAGCCTGCCTCCTCGTGTGCGCTCAGCACGAGCACGCGGGTGTGCGGAGTGCGCTTGCTCACCGAGCGTATGGCCTCGATGCCACCGCCAGGCATCGAAAGGTCCATGATCACGACGTCCGGCGTCGTCTCGGCAACGGCGCTCTCCGCTTCGAGTCGGTTGCTCGCCTCACCGACGACATCCATGTCGGGCTGCCCGCCGATGAGGGCGCGCAACCCGCTTCTTAGCACCCCATGATCATCGGCAACCAAGACTCGAATCGTCATGCCCGCTCGTCCAGCGGAATGCTCACGTGAACCGTCGTCCCGTATCCCATGCGCGATTCCAAGGACACCGTGCCGCCGAGAAGCGCCGCGCGCTCCTGCATTCCGACCAGCCCGAAGTGGCCAGCGGGCGGCCGCTGCTGCACGTCGAAACCCCGTCCGTCGTCTTCGATGATCAGCTGCACGCGCGAGGGCGTCTCCGTTAGGAGGATGCTCAGGGAACGCGCAGCACCATGCTTCTGGGCATTGGACAGGGCCTCTTGGGCGATGCGGTACAGGGCCGTCTCGACGGCATCGGGCAGGCGCGGCCTGGTGCAAATGGCGTTGACCTTCACGGCGATGCCGTTGCTGCGCGTGGCGTCTGCGGCCATGCGCGCGAGCGCTTCGCTCAGGCCGAGGTCATCGAGAACGCTCGGCCGCAGCCCCCGGGCGATCCGCTGCACATCTTCGAGCGCTTTTGCCGTTACGGCGCGCAGGTCATGCGCTGCGGCCCGCGCCTCGACGACAGAGTTCGCGTCCTCGAGCGACCGAAGCCCGACGAGCAACGACGCAAGGGACTGCGCCGTATCGTCGTGAAGCTCACGGGCGATGTGGCGGCGCTCATCCTCTTGCGCGGAGACTACGTGGCCGAAGAGCATTCGGATCATCTCCTCCTGGCGCCGGCGTTTTCCGACGTCGCGGTGGACGATCACATAGCCGATCCGCTTGCCGTCGGAGTCGCGAAGCGCGAGGGTCGTGCCCTCGATCTCGACGGGTCTCCCGTCCTTGGTGAAGCGGCGCCAATCGCAGTCCAGTTGCCCTGTCTGCATGAGATTGCTGAACGCCTCTCCGCGCTCCGCTTCCGAGACCTCGGCTCGCACGACCTCGGCCAGGGGTCGGCCTACGGCCTCTTCTTCCTTCCACCCGTAAGTGAGCTCGGCCGCACGGTTCCAACTCGTGATCACAAAATGCACGTCGGTCGCGATGACGGCCTCGGCCATGGTTGCGAGGAGCAGCCTCTGGTAGCGAGCTCGCGCCTCCGCCTCCCGTCGTTCTGTAAGGTCGTTGATGAAGACGATCCTCGCCCGTCGGCCTGCGAAGCGCACTGGGAACCCCGTCAACTCGACGTCGAAAATCCTCCCGTCTCTACTGCGGTGACGGGTGCACGTCGTGATCGCGCTGGAGCGCTCCCGCGCCACCAGCAGGTGGGCGTGGAGCGAAGGTATCGCGCTGGCGGGACGGATGTCCTCGAGGGTCATCTGCCGGAATTCGGCACGGGAGTACCCGTAGGTGCGGACCGCCGCGTCGTTGGCGGCGAGGAACGCGAGGGTCTCGGCGTCGTAGATCCAAACGGGGATTGGCGTCTCTTCGAATAGGCGCTCGCTCTCTATGTCGAGTTGAGGCCTCTCCTCCTCGCACTCACCGTCCGTGCTGCTGGCCTCGCCCGCGTCAGGTCCAGCCGGGTCATGCACGCCGTCAGCATAAGACGCCGCGAAGACGAGGCGTTCCGGTCTCTGGCGGCACAGGGTCTGGCCAGGGAGGAACCTTGTAGGGATTTCCCTGACGACAGGAAGGGTTTCACCGCCTCACGTCGGCATGCCGGCACTCTTAAAGGGGCTGGTGGATAGCGGCTCGCATCGAGTCCGCGCGAGGAGGTGTGCGGTGACCTTTCGTACTGAGCTCATACACCGTTTGCGCGGGTCGATGCTCGCGTTCGTCGCAGGCCTTGGCGTTCTTTCCGTAGCGCAGTGCAGCAGCAGCAACGGCGGGACGCCGATGGGTGCCGACGGCAGCACGGCGTCTTGCGGCGATGCAACGATGGCTCCGCATGTCGAGACGTCAACTCCGGATTCGTCACCGCAGGACGCCGCGCCGCCGGCGGATATCGGAGCACCCTCCGATCCTGTCAAGGCGGCCGCAGCGACGTTGATCGACCAGGGCCGGCACACATTCAGGTACGACACCTTCGGTGACGAAGCCTTCTGGGGCGGTGCGCTGAAGCTGCACGAGGCGATCGAGGGATCTGGGTACGATGGCGGCGTCGGATCGGGCGTGAGCCCGCAGACCGCACTGT
>DATGJA010000284.1:0-5482 GCA_035295445.1 Polyangiaceae bacterium
GTGGAGCTCGAGGGAGATCGACCGGGGCTCGACGACGGGCCCGCAGCGGACGCCGCATCGGACGCAAACGACGCGACCGCCGACGTAGATTCGGCAAAGCCGGTGGTGATCCCACCCGGGATGTTTCTCTGCATGCCGCCCGGTTGCTCGCCAGACAGCGCGGAGCCGTCGTGCATGGACGCCAGCATCGCGTGTGACCGTGCGAATCAATATTGCTACGCGGACGACCAAACGCGCTTCGCATGCAGGAGCCTCCCCGAAGGTGGGTGGGCAAACTGCGAGATCGAGGCAGGGCTACCTTGCAGTTGCCCGCATAGCTCCTCATCTTTGGGGTACGGCTGCGGCTTTAGTACGAGCTGCGAATGCGGCGTCTTGGACGACGCCGGCGCCGTCGGCGTGTGCTGTACCGCCTGTTACGGCGCTCCGCCGGCTCGACCCGAGCGCGCGAACGACCCGTCGGCGTAGCGACCCCCTTCGTCGTCCTTTGCGTTCCGGGCTGCGGTTTGTCGATTCTTGCCATGGCCCGCCACAACTGCGCGTGGCGACGAACGACGCGTGAGCCGTCGGCGCTATGTTTGGCCAATGCCTTCACCCAGAGAGAAGAAACGCTGCGCATGGGCGGGTACCGACCCGCTCTACGTCGCCTACCACGACGAGGAATGGGGCGTCCCCGTGCACGACGATCGCGTCCTCTTCGAGTTCCTCGTCCTCGAAGGAGCGCAGGCGGGGCTGAGCTGGATCACGGTCCTCCGCAAGCGAGACGGCTACCGGCGCGCCTTCGACCGATTCGATCCGCGCAAGGTCGCCCGCTTCGACGGACGGAAGGTTACGGCGCTGCTGGCCGACGCGGGGATCGTGCGCAACCGAGCGAAGATCGAATCGGCGATCAAGAATGCCCGGGCGTTTCTCGAGGTGCAGGCGGAGTTCGGCAGCTTCGACGCGTACCAGTGGCGCTTCGTGGACGGTCGCCCGGTCGAGAACCGCCGGAAGGCCGTGGGGGAAATACCCCCTCGCTCCGCCCAATCCGACGCGATGAGCAAGGATCTGAAGAGCCGTGGCTTCACGTTCGTCGGGTCCACGATCATCTACGCCCACATGCAGGCCGTCGGGATGGTGAACGATCACCTCGTCGGGTGCTTTCGACATCGCGACGTCGCCAAGCTCGGGCGAGGCTGAGCCCCGGCCCCGATCTATCCCGCGCCCTTCGACTTCGTCATGTCTCCGCAATGCGGCCGAAACGAACGCGGATGTCTGATCCACGCATGCTCGAACTCGCTCCGACTTCGCGTGGCGCGCCCTGGCTGCGTTGGCTGGCCCTCTCGGTGTTCACGCTCTTCTCGCTCTCGTGCTCGAAAGGCCAAGAAAAGACGGCGGCGCCCGTCGACTCCGCCAGCGCGGCCACGGTCCAGGCACAGAAGACCTTCACCGCAGGGTTCGTCTACGTCGGCCCGAAGGGCGACTACGGCTACAACCAGGCGCACGCCCAGGGAGCCGCGATCGTGGCGGCCATGCCGGGAGTCAAAGTCCGCGAAGAGGAGAACGTTCCGGAGACCGAGGACGTCCAGAAGACGATGGAGAGCATGATCGAGCTCGACGGAGCGTCGGTCGTCTTCCCGACGTCGTTCGGGTACTTCGACCCGCACATTCTCAAGGTGGCCCAGAAGTATCCGAAGGTGACGTTCTTGCACTGCGGGGGCCTCTACCAGGAGGGCAAGCACCCGGCCAACGTGGGGAGCTACTTCGGCTACATCGACGAAGCGCAGTACGTCGCCGGCATCGTGGCCGGCATGACGACCAAGACGAACAAGCTCGGCTTCATCGCGGCGAAGCCCATTCCCCAAGTACTGCGGAACATCAACTCGTTCACGCTGGGCGCGCGATCGGTCAACCCGAAGGCCACCACCTCGGTCGTCTTCACGGGCGACTGGTCATTGCCGGTCAAGGAGGCGGAGGCGACCAACAGCCTGGTGGATCAGGGAGTCGACGTCCTCACGATGCACGTCGATTCGCCGAAGGTCATCGTCGAGACGGCGGAGAAGCGCGGCGTCTTCGTCTCGGGCTACCACGCCGACCAGGCGGCGCTCGCGCCCAAGGGATACCTCACCGGCGCCCTCTGGAACTGGGGCAAGGTCTACTCCGACTACGTGAAGTGGATTCAGTCGGGACAGACCTACCCGCACCTGCTCCGCGGCGGCTTCAAGGAAGGCTTCATCAAGATGTCGCCCTACGGACCGGCCGTCTCCGAGGCGGCGAAGGCCAAGGCCGACGAGGCGAAGGCGAGGCTAACCGCCGGTACGCTCGTCATCTACACCGGGCCGATCAAGGACAACGACAGCAAGGTCGTCGTGCCCGCCGGGACCTCCTTTACGCAGACGGACATCTCCCTCGAAAAGATGAACTACCTGGTCGAGGGCGTGGTCGGGAAGATCCCCTCGTGACGTGGACCCTGCCCCGACGACCCGTGTCGTGAGCGGCGCCGGTCCTGGCGGCAGCGTCGCGCCCGGCCCTATCGGCGTCCACACCCGCGCGGCCGAAGGGGACCTGCGCGCGCGGGTGCTCACCGCAGCCGAAGCGATGGGCCTTCCGCTCGCCGGGATCGGCGTGTCCTTCGCGCTCTTCGGGATCTTCGTCGGCATCGCGGGCGCCAACGTTCCCGACGTCTACTACCAGATGTACCGGGGGGCGTTCGGCTCGGGCTTCTCGTTCCAGAACACGCTCGTACGAGCTGCTCCGCTCATGCTGACCGCCCTATGCACGGCGATGCCAGCACAGCTCGGCCTCGTGATCATCGGAGGCGAGGGCGCGCTGGTGCTCGGGGCCCTCGCCGCGACGATCGCCGCCCACGCCCTCGACGGGGCAAACGCGTGGGTCGTGCTCTCGAGCATGGCGCTGGCGGGGGCCACGGTCGGCGGCGGCTGGGTGGCCCTCCAGGGAGCGCTGCGCGCGCTGCGGGGCGTCAACGAGACGATCAGCAGCCTCCTCCTCAACTACATCGCGATCGGGATTTTCAAGCACCTCGTCGAGGGGCCGATGCGCGACCCGGCGAGCCTGAACAAGCCATCCACCCGGCCCATCGGCGAGGCCAACGCGCTCGGCGCGATTCCGGGCACCGACGTGCACTGGGGCCTCGTCTACGGCGTCGTCGCGTGCGTCGCCGCGTACGTTCTCATGAGGCGCACCGTATTCGGCTTTGCCGCCAAGGTGATCGGGGGCAACGCGCGCGCGGCGCAGGTAAGCGGCCTGGCGGTGCCCGCGATCGTCGTCGTCACGTGCGCCCTCGCCGGCGCGGCGGCGGGTGTCGCAGGCATGGTCGAGGTGGCGGCGGTGCACGGCACCGCGAACGCGTCGCTGATCGTCGGCTACGGTTACACGGGGATCCTTGTCGCGTTCCTCGCGCGGCAGCATCCGCTGGGCATCCTGCCCGTCGCGGTGCTCATCGGCGGGATCGGCGCGAGCGGCGGCCTCCTGCAGCGCACCGAGCACCTGCCGGACGCCACGGTCAACGTCCTGCAGGGCATCCTCTTCATCGTCATCCTCGCGGGCGAGACGCTGCGTGGCCGGTTCGGGGCGCTCGCGCCGCGCGCCATCGGCGTACCGCAGTCCGTTCGCGCGGAAGCGAAGAGGGCCGCGTGAGCGGCGCCGTCGCCGGCGTCTGGGGCCTTCCCCTCGCGCTCGTCGGCGGCGCCCTTCGCGTCAGCACCCCGTACCTTTTCGTGAGCCTCGGCGAGTGTCTCACCGAAAAGAGCGGCAGGGTCAACCTGGGCCAAGAGGGGACCCTCATCATGGGCGCGATGACCGCCTATGGCGTGTCGTACCTGTCCGGGTCGCCGTGGCTCGGGGTGCTCGCCGCCGGATGGGTCGGCGTGCTGTTCGGCGCGCTCCACGCCTGGCTTTGCACACTGCCGCGCGTCAACGACATCGCGGTCGGCATCGCGCTGATGCTGCTCGGGATCGGAACCGCCTTCTTCCTGGGTAAGCCCCTCATCCAGCCGAGGGCCGCGCGTCTATCCGCGTTCGAGCTCGGCGCGTGGAGCGACAGCGCGCCGGTCCGGGCGGCGCTGGAGGTCACCCCGCTCTTTCTGCTCGGCATCGCGGCGGCGTTCGCCATGCGGTTCTTCTTCGAGCGCTCACGCTGGGGACTCGTCGTGCGGGTCGTCGGCGAGGACGCCGACGCCGCGCGGGCTCTGGGCTACCCGGTCGGTCGCGTGCGCTTCGCGGCCACCGCCGCGGGCGGATTCTTGGCGGGCGTAGGCGGGTCCTTCCTGTCGCTCTACTACCCCGGGAGCTGGAGCGAGGGCCTCTCGAGCGGCCAGGGCCTCATGGCGGTGGCCCTCGTCATCTTCGCGCGCTGGGACCCGGTCCGATGCCTGTGGGCGTCCCTGCTCTTCGGCGGCGCGGGCGCCGTCGGACCCGCGCTGCAGTCGATCGGCATCCTGGGCGGCTATCACCTCTATGCGATGGCACCCTACGTCCTGACGTTCGTCATCATGATCATCACGAGCTCGGCGCGACGAACCCTTGCCGGCCAGCCCGCCGAGCTCACGGTGGCCCGATGAGCGGCGCCCCGTCGCCCCCGGCCCCGGCACTACGCACTCCCCCGCCCCGCCTCGAGGCCGAGGGGCTGAGCAAGCGATTCGGTTCCTTCCTGGCTCTCGACGACGTCTCGCTCCGCGTCGAGCCCGGGAGCGTGCACGCCCTGCTTGGCGAGAACGGCGCGGGCAAGAGCACGCTCGTCAAGTGCATCATGGGCTTCCAGCCGCCGGACGCCGGGTGCATTCGACTGGGCGGCCGCGAAGTTGCGCCGCAGAGCCCGCGCGACGCGCAGGCCCTCGGCATCGGCATGGTCTACCAGCACTTCACGCTGGTGCCGAACATGACCGTTTGCGAGAACCTGGTCCTGGCGCGAGCCCGCCTGCCCTTCGTGGTCGACTGGGTAAGGGAGCGCTCGAGGCTGACGGCGTTCCTCGAGCGCATGCCGTTCCGCGTGGAACTCGACGCGAAGGTGCGGTCGCTGTCGGCCGGCGAGAAGCAGAAGATCGAGATCATGAAGCAGCTCTACCTCGAGTCCCGCGTCCTCATCCTCGACGAGCCGACGAGCGTACTCACGCCCGCCGAGGCAGAGCAGGTGCTCTCGATGGTCCACGCCACGGCGCGAGCCGGCGAGGTCAGCATCGTCATCATCACGCACAAGATGCGGGAGGTCACCCGGTTCGCCGACGAGGTCACCGTGCTGCGCCGCGGCCGCAACGTGGGGCGGGGGCGCGTCCGCGACCTGACCGCGGCGTCCATGGCCGAGATGATGATGGGCCGAGCTGTCCCGGCGGAGGCTCGGGGCGACGCTGCCCGCGCCGCCGGCGAGGTACGCCTCCGCCTCGACGACTTGCACGCCGACGACGACGCGGGGGTCCCCTCGCTGCGCGGGGTCACGCTGCAGGTCCGTGCGGGCGAGATCGTGGGTGTCGCGGCGATCGCGGGCAACGGA
>DATGJA010000285.1:0-3089 GCA_035295445.1 Polyangiaceae bacterium
GCACCGCGAGCTTCACTGGCATCCTCATCGCGTCACTTCCCTTCCGCCTGCCCTCTGCGGGTCAAGACCGCGGGGGGCTGATTGTCCTTCACCGGCCACGAACGAACGGTTACGCCGGGATGAAGAGCACACGAACCGAGACGAAACAGCGACGGATCAAGACTGAGGCGACGATCGCCTTCTCGACCACTACCTGAAGGGGAACCTGGGCGCGTGAAGGGGAACCTGGGCGCGTTCGAGCTTGCCGCGTCGGCTGGACCTGACCTAGCTCATCGCAGATCCTTAGCGTTTATTCATCTTCTTGTCAGGGTCACGTCCCGTAGCGTGGTGTAGGAGCGCGTCGGACGGAGTCGGGTAGTCCGGCCACCGTGGCGCTCAGACTCGTCGGGTCCACCAAGACGACGACGAGAGGAGTCACCACGATGGCCGAGGTAGAGAGGATGACGGTCGAGGAGGTCGTTAGCTACTTCCTCGAGGGCGAGGGCGTCGACGTGCTGCGCGAGAGCCTGCGTTGGGTCTGCCAGCAGCTGATGGATGCGGAGGTGGCGGAACTGATCGGCGCCGAGCGCGGGGAGCGGACGCCGGAGCGGCTGACGCACCGCAACGGCTACCGGGCACGGGCTTGGTCGACGCGGGCGGGCGAGATCGAGTTGGCGATTCCGAAGATCCGCCGCGGCAGCTACTTCCCGAGCTTGCTGGAGCCGCGTAAGCGCTCGGAGGCGGCGCTGGTGGCGGTGGTGCAGGAGGCTTATGTCGCCGGCGTCTCGACGCGCAAGGTCGACCAGGTGGTCGAGTCGCTTGGGCTGCGGATCTCGAAGAGCGAGGTTTCGCGCATCTGCGCCGGGCTCGATGAGCAGGTGGAGGCGTTCCGGAATCGGCCGCTCGAGGGCCGCTACCCCTACCTCTGGCTTGACGCGAAGGTCGAGAAGGTCCGCGACGGTGGCCGCGTGGTGCAGAAGGCGCTCGTGCTCGCGTATGCGGTGCACGAGTCGGGCTACCGGGAGGTGATCGGTCTCGACGTCGGCGAGAGCGAGACGGAGGCGTTCTGGCGCTCGTTCCTGCGCTCGCTCGTCAAGCGCGGTCTGACGGGCGTGCAGCTCGTTGTCTCCGACGCGCACGCTGGCCTGAAGAAGGCGATCGGCCAAGTGCTCGGCTGTCCCTGGCAGCGCTGCACCGTCCACTTTCTGCGCGAGACGCTCGGGCACGTCCGCAAGGACCAGCAGGGGATGGTCGCTGCGCTGCTGCGGCCGATCTTCAACGCCGACGATCGCGACGCCGCCCGCGAGCTCGTCGACGATGCGCTTGAGCGGCTCCGCAAGCCGCTAGCGAAGGTCGCCGCGCTGCTCGAGGACGCCGAAGAGGACCTGCTCGCCTTCTACAGCTTCCCGCTCATGCACTGGCCGAAGCTCCGCTCGACCAATCCGCTCGAGCGGGTCAACCGCGAGATCGGCCGTCGCACCGACGTCGTCGGCATCTTCCCGAACGACAAGGCGCTGATCCGCCTCGCCGCCAGCGTTGTGATCGAGCAAAACGACGAATGGCTCGTCGGCCACCGCTACCTCAGCAACCACTCGCTCGAAGCAGTCCTCGACGACTACAAGAAAGACAACGACAAAGAGGAGGCGCGCGAGCTCACCGCAGCCTGAACAGCCGACGAGTTACACCACGTCCCGGGACTTGACTCTTGTCAGCTTCTTTCGCGCAGGCGCCCCAAAGCGAGAGTGCGGCCTACCGGAGGCGACCGCCTCGCCCCACCAGAGGTTCCTCTTCGGTCACAAGACCGATCGCTCGGTAGACCGCCGGTAGACGAAGTCAGGCTTCCGCGCCCTCCGCCGACAACGCCCATGTCTCCGAATGGGCTTCCGGAGCCATTACGGAGAAATGCCCCCGGCAAGAATCGAACTTGCGCACGCGGTTTAGGAAACGACGTGCGTTTGGGCGGGGTTTGGGGTTTGTCTACCCGTTGTGAGACCCGAGAACCCGGTCTGGCTCGATGAGTGAGGGTGGTGGTTGGGACTGTCCGGCGAAGGGTGTAACTACGGGGCCTGACTTGCCGGCGTAGGTCGCTGGCGGAAGGGAGCCCGTAGTGTCTGAGCAGATGACGCCGACTGAGGAGCCGTCGGTCGAGGCGCAGGTCGCACGCGATCTTGTTGAGCGGGCGCGGACGGAGGGTGCCCAACTCGTCGGTCCGGGCGGGTTGCTGAGCGGCTTGACGAAGACGGTGCTGGAGACCGCGCTCGAGGTGGAGATGGAGGACCACCTCGGCTACGCGAAGCACGCGCCCGAGGGCCGCGACAAGGGCAACTCGCGTAACGGCACACGCTCGAAGACGGTCCTAACGGAGGTCGGTGAGGTGGAGCTCGACGTCCCCCGCGACCGGGATGGCTCGTTCCAGCCGCGGATCGTCAAGAAGCGGCAGCGGCGGCTGTCGGGCGTCGACGAGCTGGTGATCTCGCTCGCGGCCAAGGGGCTGACGACGGGCGAGATTGCCGCCCACTTCGCCGATGTGTACGGGGCCGAGGTGTCGCGGGACACGATCTCTCGGATCACCGACCGTGTGCTCGAGGAGATGGTTGCCTGGCAGAGCCGGCCGCTCGACGCGGTCTACCCGGTGGTCTTCATCGACGCGATCCAGGTCAAGATCCGCGACGGCCAGGTCGCCAACCGGCCCGTCTACACGGTTGTCGGCGTGACTGTCGAGGGGATGCGCGACATCCTCGGCTTATGGGTCGGCGACGCCGGCGAGGGCGCCAAGTACTGGCACCAAGTCCTCAACGAGATCAAGAATCGCGGCGTCAACGACGCGCTGTTCGTCGTCTGCGACGGCCTCCGCGGCCTCGGCGAGTCGGTCGCGGATGTCTGGCCGCTCGCGATCGTCCAAACCTGCGTGCTGCATCTGGTGCGCAACACCTTCCGCTACGCGAGCAAGCAGTACTGGTACGAGCTCGCCCGCGACCTGCGCGGCGTCTACACCGCCGCAACCGAGCAGGCCGCGAGGGAGCGCTTCGACGAGTTCGCCGACAAGTGGGGCGAGCGCTACCCGGCGATCATCCGGCTGTGGGAGAACGCGTGGGCCGAGTTCGTGCCGT
>DATGJA010000286.1:0-2452 GCA_035295445.1 Polyangiaceae bacterium
CGCGTGTCACTACGCGGAGCTCGAAGGCCGGGCGTGGCTGCGCAAGCTTCGAAAGCTCGTTTGCCTCGGCTCACCGCATCACGGGGCCGTCCTCGAGCGCGGCGGCAATTGGGTCGACGCCTTGCTCGGCGTGAGCCGCTACAGCGCTCCGTTCGCGCGACTGGGGAAGATCCGCAGCGCCGGCGTCACGGACATGCGCTTCGGGTGCGTGCTCGACGAAGACTGGCAGGGCCACGATCGGTTCGCGTTCCGCACCGATCCACGCGGCGCGCTCTCTCTGCCCGACGGCGTCGAGTGCTACGCGATGGCGGCGACGACCGCGCCCGGACCTGGCCCAAGCTTGCCGGGCGACGGCCTGGTCTCCGTGGACAGCGCGCTCGGCCGTCACCGCCGGCCCGACCGAACCCTGTCCTTTCCCGAGTCGCACAAGCGCATTCTCTTCGCGATGGGCCACCTCGATTTGCTGAGCCGCCCCGAGGCGTACGACGCGCTACGCGCGTGGCTGCAATAGCCGGCCTCTCTCGCGGGGAGCGCGCAGTATCTGGCTGAAATCAGCGGACGGGAAGCGCGTAGGCCACCTGGAGCTCGGCGTAGACGGGGGCAAGACGTCGAGCGCGAACGCGAGCGCGTCGTGGCTCTCGCCCGTCCCGCCAAAGTCCTGCGACGTCACCTGAACGCTCTCGCCTGCGCATCCCGTCATGCTCGCGGCGAACATGAGCGGCGCGCACGACTCGGCGACCTTCCACGTCCCCACGACGTCGCCGCCGCAGTTGGCGCCCTTCCCGCAGGCAGCGCCCGCGCCGCCGTCCGAGCCGCCGCTACAGCCCGCGAACCGCGCGCTGAAGGAGATCGCGTCAGCGACGCGCAACACACGCGGAGACGCCGAGCCCCCCGGGGTCGACGACGCGGCGCTGCGTCCTTTCGGCCTCGTGGGCGAGGCGCGCCGGGACGAAATCCGACGGCTGGCGGTCGATTCCGTCGTCGGTCCCCGCGCCAGCGCGCTGCTGGCCAGCGCGGAGACTGGCCTCGCGAACGCGGTTCCGTCAGTCAGCACCTGCGTCGACCGCGCCCGTCGAATTCGAGCAGGCCGGCCCAAGCTCGAGCTGACACTCGGCGGGCAACATGGGGCCGCTGACAATTCCCACGAGACAGACGTTCTGCGCTTGCCAGTCGATGCATGACTCGAACTGTCCGACCGTCAGAGGGCAACTCCGGGTCCATCGCGGCAGGTCGAGCACCATGAGGCAGTGCGGTTGACTGAGCGGTGCCGCCAAGATCTCGCCACCGGCCTCGCAACGCAGCGCGCCACCGTAGCCACCCCACTCGCCCGCCAACCAGTTGCAGAGAAACGCCTCTTCTTCCGGCGACACCGCGAGCATCCGCTTCGACGGGTCGACGTCGGGCCCGGACGCACCGGCGCCCGGGCCGGAGGATTCACAGCCGCCGGCAACCGCGAGGACGAGGACGCCGACGGCGGCGATCGCGAGCGGAGAAGGACCCATGACCTTGCATGCGCAAAGACCGTTCATTGGCGGCGGACTTTATCGTTTTCTGACGACCCGCGGGAACGCGACCCAACAACGACGCGCTCGAACGCCCGGACTTCAATTTGCCGGTCGCTCAGAACGTCCTGGGGGGGATGGGCGACTGACCGGGACTCACGAGGCAGCCCGTCTGGCTGAAGACCATGAACTCCAGAGGCGCCTCCTCGGGCGACAGGTCACGCATCGCGCGCCCCAACGGGACGATCGCGCCCGCGTCCGCGCTCGAGTAGTCGGCCGCCGTCGGATCCAGCTTCAGTCATACCTGGGCAAACCGGTCGTTTCCAAGGGGACGTTTTGTGCGCCGGGAACATCGTGCATGATGAAGTGGCCCGCCGCGTCGGTGACCGCCGACGCGATGGGCGCCCCAGAGTAGAGGTCCTTGCAGGCGGCGCACGACGACCCGTCGGGCAGCACCAAGAGGGGGATGCTCTGGAGATACACGGATGCCCCGTACACGGGGTTCTTCCGCGCCGGGTCGTACACCGTTCCGCTGAGCGTTCCGTCCCCTCCGTCCGGACACACGCAGTTGCAGTCCGCGCTACGGACGAACGGCACATCGCAGCAAAGGAAGCGCTGGCCGTCCGGCGTCGCGCCCGCCTCGGAGTCGGCCGAGCTCGGCGCGCCCGAGACCGCGGCGTCTGCCGCGGCCCGGCTCGATGTGCCGCATCCGGTCGCGCCGACCCAAACGGCGAGAAGAGGCGCTTGCAGCACGCGGCGACAGGAGATGGAAGACACCGCCCCCAAGTCTACGCGAGCCATGCGCCGAGAGGGTCAAGACCCACCCGCCGACGCTGCCACGGAATGGACACGTCGTGCTCCACGATCGTGCCCTACGGAGCTCCGGAGAAGTCCCTCGCAGACCACGCATGGAATCCTGCGTGACGTATGATTCCCGACCGCGTGTGGAG
>DATGJA010000287.1:0-38373 GCA_035295445.1 Polyangiaceae bacterium
GGCGTGCTTGTGCGTGTGCGTGCTCATCATGAAGAACTTGGACCCGGCAGGCGCAGTGCACGTGCCGCTGACCGTCTGCGTCCCCGGGCCGCTCGGCCCGGCCGCCGGAATGTCGATCCGCGTATTGAACGAGACCATCGCCGCAGCCTTGTATTGAACGTTCTTGGCATAAAGGATGTTCAGCTTGACCTTCGGATAGAGGACCGACGAGGTCGTATTGATGAAATGCATGTTGAGGTTGATCTGCGTGTTCGCGGCGAAGGGCAGACCGACCCCAGGGGGCATGTTCCAGTCGACGACCGCGCCCGGCGTGGACGTCGCGTAGACCCACGTTCCGCTGGCGAATCCGCAGCTCTGGATGGTCCCGTTCGGCTTCGGCCCGGTCGCGAAGGGCCCGGCGCCGCCCTGATAGACGATGAAGTGGTGGCTGCTTCCGGGCGACATCCACGATTGGAAACCGCCGACGTCGATCTCTGCGGTGTTCGGCAGGGTGACGTAGTAGCAAAGGAATATCTCTTGACCCGGCTGCACGATTAGATTCTTCGCGTTCGCGTCGTTCGCGTCGTAGTCGGGCGTCTCCACATGAAGACCCGCGCCTGCGGCGGGGACCGCCAGATCCGAGCCTTCTTCGACGGAGAAGCTGGGGCCGTTCGGCACGGCCGAGCCCGCGGTCGGCGGCGCGTGCGACGAGCTCCCGCTGCAAGCGGCAATCGCGATTGTCAGCGGGATTAGGCAAAACGTGCTTGCCAGTGTCTTCGAGTCAATCATCGTGGGTCCTCCGCCCCTGTTCGATACGCTTGTGCGGGGAGGACCCCGAAAAGGATCAAATGGCGTTTCTTTTTGTCGAATTCGTCGCGCCTTCGCGCGCGTCCGCCGCGGACGTGATTGGAGCGAGGGGCGTCGATCCGTCAGTCAATCGACTTGCCGGAGTGGTTCACGCGACCCACGCGCGTGAGAGATCGGCGGGAGCGACGGGGGGCGGGTCGTCGCTTCCTCGGGGAGACCAAGCGGCCTCGGCGCGGAGCGAAACCGAGAGGAAACGTCGGACCCTTCCGAGAGACAGGGGCTCGGGAGGCCTCACGCCGTCATCCGCGGACAAGAGGGTTGTGGGACACGATTGAGACACCGACAGAGTAAGCATCCGGCGCACTCGAGGAACACTAAACCGCGTAGGAGGAGGCCTTGGGAATGAAACTCGTCGTCTTGCTCGCTGGCATGACGTTGCCGCTCGCGCCCGTCGCGCTCGGATGTGGCGGTTCCGGACCCGAATCGACGGAGGCGCAACAAGAACAAGCATCGGGGCCGCCCGGCTTCCCGTTCCCGGGATTCCCGGACGGGGGATTCACCCTCCCCCCGCTGCCTCCTCTTCCGAGCGGGTTTCCCACGCCCCCGCCGCTGCCTTCGGGCTTCCCGTTCCCTCCGTTTCCGGTTCCGGACGGGGGCTTCCGGTTCCCGATTCCGCCGATCCCGAGCGGGTTTCCGTTGCCGCCGCTGCCTTCGGGCTTCCCGCTTCCTCCGTTTGCCATTCCGGACGGGGGTTTCCGGTTCCCGATTCCGCCGGTCCCCACCGGGTTCCCCCTGCCGCAGTTTCCTGACGGAGGGTTCACCGTGCCGCCGTTGCCGAGCGGGTTCCCGCTGCCGCCTCTGCCCACGGGGTTCCCCGTACCGCCGCTCCCCGACGGCGGCTTCCGTATCCCCGGTATCCCCTGATCGGATCCAACGTCCGCGTGGGCCGTTCTCTCGGCGCGATCGCCGCGCTCGTGTGGGGCTGCGTTGCATGTTCGTGCAGCGCGACCCCCGCCGCCAGCGGTCCGCCCGCGATGAACGGCTCGGATGACTCCGGCGGCGGCGCGGGGGATGACGGCACCGCGCCGCCCTCGGCAGACTCGAGCGCGACGCAGGGCCCCGCGGATGCGTCGGACGGCGGTGCGTCGTCCGGGCGGACCGAGGGCGGCCCGAAGGACGCGGCCCCGACTCCGGCGACCGACGGTGCGGCGGCCGGCGCGGACGCGGCGGGGAAGGCAGGGACGGACGCGTTCTGCAATCAGATCTGCAGTCACGAACAACACTGCGCGACCGTGCTCGATGCTTCGATGTCGGGGCTGACCAACTGCGTGAGCGACTGCCAGTCGCTGAACGAGTCGCCGACGACCAGTCCGCCCACCGAGCTCCTTCGCGCCGACTATGTGTCGGCGCTCGGGACGTGCATCGCGGCCTCGAGCTGCAACGACGCACCTTCGACGAGCGAGGCCAACTGCGCCGCCGCGATCCTCTCCGGGAGCCCGGACGCCGGGGTGCCCGCGATCAAGCCGACGGCGGCGGTCGCCGGGCTGTGCCACGAGCTCGAGACGTCCCCGTGCGTGATGGCCGACTCGGGGGTTCAAAACTGCGACACCGCGTTCCTGCTCTACAGCGACCAGGCGCTCAACGCGGCCATCGCGTGCTTTTCGAGCTCGTCCTGCTCGCAGGCGGCGAGCTGCTACGCCGCGGCGCTCATGCAGATGTAGGGGCGAGCGTCCGCGTCTCGCCGACGTCGAGCACCCAGAGCCGCCGCGGGTCATAACCCCGCTCGTCGAACCAGCGTCTCGCGCGCTGGGGCGGCTCGCTCACCGGCTCGTCGGTCAGCTTGAACGTGCCCCAGTGCATCGCCACGAGCACGCGCGCCCCGAGGATCTCCCACGCGCGCCCGGCCTCTTCGGGCCCCATGTGCTGTGCGGACATGAACCAGGTGGGCTCGTACGCGCCGATGGGGAGCATGGCCCAGTCGATCTTCGCGAACCGCTCGCGGATGGCGCGGAACACGCCCTCGCTCATCGCCGTGTCGCCGGCGTGGTACGCGGTGCCGTCGGCCCCCTCGTAGACGAAGCCGCCCCAGAGGCGGGCGTTTCGGTCCCACGGCACGCGCATCGACCAGTGCTGCGCCGGCACGCACGTCACCGTGACGCCGCCCTCCCGGTGCGACTCCCACCACCCGAGCTCGACCACGCGCTCGAGCCCGGCCGAACGGAGCACGTCGGCGTTGTCCTTGGGGACGATGAAGAGAGGACGGCCACGCTTCGCCAGGGCGCGCAGGCTCGCCACATCCATGTGGTCGTAGTGCGAGTGCGACACCGTGACCACGTCGAGCGGCGGGAGATGCTCGGCGTCGACGCCCGGCGCGGCGAGCCGGCGCCGGGGGCCCATTCGCGTCGCGAAAACCGGGTCCGTCGCGACGAGCGCTCCGCCGAGGCGAAGGACGAGCGACGCGTGGCCGATCCACGTGAGGTGGGGTCCGAGCTCGAGCAGCGCGCGCCCGTCGTTGTCGCGGCGCGGAGTGCGGAACCCGTCGGGGTCTCTGCGGCGCGGCTTGGAGAGCCGGTCGACCACCTGCCACCTCAAGAAGTCGCCGAACCCCCGATCGGGGACGGTTCCGTCGAGGTTCACGTACTTTCTCACGAGGCTCCTGCGCGCTCGGCTCGGTCGGCGGCGAACGTCTCGCGAAGGCCGTCGACGTACGATCGGTTGGCGAAGCCGATCTCGCGCGCCGCCCGGCTCGAGTCGGAGTGGATGCCGGTGCCGACGGGGATCGGGACGAGGACCGCGCGCCGGTCTGCCGCCTCGAGCCATGCGCGGGCGAAGTCGTAGACCGTCTCGTCGCGACCCGCGACGAGGTACGCCTGCCCCGCCGATGCGTCGTTGCGGAGGGCGCCGACGACCGAGGCGGCGACGTCGCCGGCGTACACGAAGGGAAAGCGCAGCTTGGGGACGAAGGCGACGGGCGGCGCCATCCACAGACGAAAGTACGGCATGAGGTTCTTGTCGCGCGCCCCGTAGATGCCGCCGGGTCGCAGCGCCGTCGTCGCCAGACCGCGCTCGCGGCTGACGCGGAAGGCGGCGATCTCGCTCAGCGCCTTGGTCGCGCGGTAGGCGCCGCCCTTGCGCCGCTCGCCGTCGAGCAGCGGCGTCGCGTCGTCGATGGCCGGCGGCCCGAGGTGCCACCGGTTGACCCCCCAGCTCGAGATGTGCACGACGCGAGAGGCGCCGGCGGCCGCGCACGCCTCGTAGACGTTCTCGGTGCCCTCGAGGTTGGCGCGGTAGTTGTCGCTCCAGCGAAGGTTCAAGAGGTTGTAGAGGGCCGCGTTGGAGACGACGGCGTCGCACCCCCGGAAGGCCGCGGTGAGCGCGTCGCGCTCCGCGAGGTCGGCCCGCGCGAGCTCGACGCCTTCGCGTTCGAGGAACCGCGCCTTGTCGAGGTTTCGCACCACCCCGCGCACGCGCGCCCCGGAGGCACGAAGCGCGCGGCAGATGTAGGCGCCAAGCATGCCGCTGGCACCGGTGACGGCGACGGTTCGGTTCTCGAGGTTCATGCGGGTCGTTGGCACGGGGAGCGTAGCCGATTCCTGAGCCGCGCCTCGCGGATGGTCCGACCATACGAGCGGTGACCACGCTTCGCGCGTTTCTCCGTCGGGGCGTTCGCGCCGCCCTCCTCTTGAGCGCGGCCGCGTGCGGGCCGATCGGGAGCGCCGGCGGCGATTCCACCGAGCCGATGGAGTCGGGGGCGAGCTCGGGCACGTCGGCGTCGTCGGGTGCGGCGACCTCGGGGGCGACAAGCGGCTCGGGTTCCATGGCGTCCTCGGGGTCGGACGCAGGGGCGTCCGGCTCCGGGACCGGCTCGAGCGGCGCGGCAAGCGGGTCGGCGACGAGCGTCGGCTGCACGGACATGGCGACCGCTTCGGGCAGCGTCGTGCAGCAGTACGGGTCGACGCAGATCGTCAGCGGCGCGAACAAGACGTACGTCCTGCAGAGCAACTGGTGGCATACGTACGCCAACGAGAGCGAGAGCTACTCGGGCCTGTCCTTCACGGTGCACAACCCCCAGGGCGCGTCGGTTCCCGCGAGCGACGGCGCGCCGATGGGGTTTCCGTCGATCTTCATCGGCCAGTACGCGGGCAACGCCTCGATGGGGAGCAACCTCCCGAAGCAGGTCTCCGCGCTCACGTCGGTCCCGACGATCTACAAGACGAACAACTCGACGATCGGCACGAGCAACCACAACGCCGCGTACGACGTGTGGTTCACGCAGGACGCGTCTCCGCTGGGGCCCGGCCAGAGCAACCCCGGCGCCGGCGGCGCGTACCTCATGGTGTGGATGTTCAAGCCCACCGACCGGCAGCCGCGCGGCAACGACAACGGGCGCATCGGGCAGACGATCGCTGGCGTCTCGGGGACGTGGAACGTCTGGGTCGACTCGACCAACCCGCCGTGCGTCTCGTACGTGAGCGCGACGCCGATGGACGGGCTCGAGTTCGACCTCAACGACTTCATCAAGGACGCGGTCGCGAAGGGCTACGGCCTCAAGAGCTCGATGTACCTGAGCCTCGTGTTCGGCGGCTTCGAGGTCTGGGGCGAGGCCGACGGGCTCTCGCTGACGCAGTTCTGCGCGACGGTGAACTAAGTCCCCCGTCGCCCCTCGGTCCCGCTCGGCGTCACGGGGAACGGCGGTCACGCGAAGCATCGGCTAGCTTCCTTCATGCCGCATCGCATGACCGCGCGGACCGTCGACGACGCCCCGGCCCTTCGCGCGCTCCTCGGTGAGCCCACGCCGCTCGTGTGCTCGAAGGTCGTCGATCACCTGAACCGCCTGACGCGGCAGTTCATCGAGCGGTCTCCCTTCTTCTGCCTCGCCACGTCGGCCGCCGACGGGTCGTGCGACGTGAGCCCACGCGGCGACCCTGCCGGCTTCGTTCGGATCCTCGACGACCGCACGCTCTTCGTCCCCGAGCGGCCGGGGAACCGCATCGCCGATTCGCTCACCAACATCCTGCAGAACCCGCGCGTGGGCCTGCTCTTCTTCCTTCCGGGCGTCGGCGACACCTTCCGCGTCAACGGCCGCGCGACGCTGACCGACGACCCCGAGCTGCTCGCGCCGAGCGCCGTCGAGGGCAAGACCCCCAAGCTCGGCATTCTGGTCGACGTCGAGCAGGCGTTCACTCACTGCTCGAAGGCCTTCATCCGGTCGGGGCTCTGGGACCCGGAGCGCTACGTGGACCGGAGCAGCCTGCCGTCGAGCGGCGAGGTCTTCCAAGTCATCCGCGGCGGCGACTTCGACGCGGAGGCGTACGACGCCGAGCGAGCCGCGCGGTACGCGCGGCGTGAGGGGCTCTACTGAGGGGACCCAGGCGCTCCAGACGTCGTACGAGTCGCAGAACATCTCGACGTTGCCGCGCGTGGGCGTCCACGCAAGCTCGGATTCGGCGCGCCGGATGTCGAATGCATCGAGCGACCGTACGCCCAGAGCTGGCGAGCGGCCTACCGGGTCAGATTCACGACGGCAGAGCCAATCTGAGCCAAGTCCGGCGCGGTCGGCTCGATTCCAAAGTCCACGACCTGCAAGGTCTGCGCGTTCACGGTCAGGGTGAGAGCGCTTCCCTGCGGCGGGGGTGCCCCGGGCGGGCCGGAGGCCTGGTTGTCGGTAAAGACGCCGCCCGTCACCTCGACGACGTAGACGGGCGCGTGATCTTCGACGATGTCCCCGCTGACGACCTTCTCGGCCGCCTGGTGATCGGGGGACGACACCGCCAAGATGGCGGTGGGCGAGGGGACCCCTGCGCCGGAAGAGGCCTGCAAGGCCAACGAGCGGAGCTGGGACCTCACGTTCGGGTCGGCCAGGCCGGTCTGGGGCGCGGCGGGAGGGCTCGAGCCTCCGCATGCGACCAGGGAGACGAGGGCGAGTAGCAACGAGGGTGCGATGTGCATGGCCGACTATACCCCTGCCACTCCTGTCTCACCCGGCGGATGGATCGGCGAGCCAGTAGTGCGTGACGCCGTGCCTCGCGAATCCGCCACAATCGAGTGCGCGACGAGCCCGAAGCAGTGCGTCTCGACCGCGCTCCGGACCGAGTCGATGGCGGTGCAGAGCGTCGTCTCTCGCCGCCGACAGCGAGCCGGGCGCGATCGAGAGCGAGTGGCCCCCGGTCGTACGCGGGTCGATCGCCATCGTCCCCGTGACCAGGAGCCCCGTTCACGCGACGGGGCGAGCCCGAAGGCCGACGATCGCGGTCGTCACGCCGTCGATCGCCGGCGAAAACGAAACCGTCCGGGTCGTTGGCTCGTCGATGGCGGTCGTTCGCGAGACCAGCGGGTTCGTCACGATCTCGTACGGCGATCGAGAGCGATACGATCGCGATTGTTCGCTTGACTACCGAGGACATCCCGCGGACGGTCCCGAGGGTCTGCGTGACGGCCGACCTCGAAGGCGAGACGGCGCGGGCCGTCGGCTTGACGCTCGCGATCGTCTCGGCTCCGGTCCGTGCGGTCGGCGTCTCGCGCGCCGCGGTGACCGAGACGGCGAAGGCTCTCCGCCTGTCGACCGCGATCGGCGTCGCTCCAAGGCAGTCCGTCGCCTGGACGATCCCGAGGGGGCAAGGCACCGGTCCGTGCCGTCCTCCGGACGGCGGCCCTGATTCGCGAGACGAGGGAGCTTGTCGGCGTCTCGCCAAGGGCATCCTCGACGGGGCGCGGCCGATTCACCTCCTCGCGGTCGCTCGAGCGCGGATTCTGCGCGTAGGCGAACGGCGTGCGCGCTTCGCGGCGGGCATCGACCAGAAACAGTGAAAAATTCGTCCGGCGCGATTGCTGCAGCGCGGCCAGAGCAGCGCAAATCCGAAGGGGGACAACGAGTCATGATTTGTACGGTTTGCAGGTGCCGGTCGTTCACCCGCTCCGAGTACCACACGGCCGGCTGCACCGCGCCCGCCATGTCGTGCGACGGCTGCGGGGCCCTCAACCTCGGCGAGGAGGTCGCGACGACGGAGGAGGAGCGTGACTCTGTCCGGTTGGCCGTCGCGATGCGGGCGTCGATCGTCGCGTCCTTCCACGACGCCGCGTCGGCAAACCCATGACGCTCGACCACGACGGACAGACGATCACCTTTCACATCGCCACGCGGGAGCCCGGCATCGTCGTCGCCGCCGCCTGGCTCGCGGGCTGAGTCGGACGGCCAATCGCCAAGTGCGCGTGCAGGCTCCATGGCCATGCCGTGCGGCCGCCCCAGTCCTTCCGCGCATTTACGAAAAATCGACGCTCGCCCTGTCGATTTTTGCCTCCGCGGCGCGGAATCGGCGTTCGGCGCGAGACTGTCCATGTGAGGGGCGCGAACGACGGCGCGCGGACCGGCACGGGCACTTCGGCTCCGTCCGGCCTCGCGCGGCGTCCTCGCTCATCCCTCGGAAAGGAGAGAAAAGTACCATGTCTAGTACACCGTCCAACCGCATCACCACCAAGGCGGCAACCTTGGCGCACGTGCAGGCGCTCATCGCCGGCACGAACAAGCACCTCCCGGAGCAGTCGTTCACGTTCGGGGGCGTCACGTACACGGCGGCGTCGCTGATCCAGGTCTTTCAAGGCCTGGTGAACGCGATGAACGCTCGCGACGTGGCGGAAGCCGGCGCCAAGGACGCGCTGGCGGCGGAGAAGGCGACGCAGAAGCAGGCGGCTCCCACCGTCCTCGCTCTCAAGCGCTTCGTCCTCCTCACGTTCGCCAGCAACTCGCAGGTGCTCGGGGACTTCGGCCTCACGCCTCCCAAGGCGCGAACGCCGTTGTCGACCGCGCAGCGAGCCGCCCGGGCGGCGAAGGCCAAGGCCACGCGCGCAGCGCGTGGGACGACGAGCAAGAAGCAGAAGCTCGCCGTCAAAGGCAACGTGACGGGCGTCACCGTGACGCCCGTCACCGCGCCGACCGCGGCCTCGCCTCCTGCACAGCCGGTCACGACCGCTCCGAGCGCGCCCCCCGTGGGCGTCGCCACGAAGTAGTCGCGGCCTCGTAGGGGTTCTTTGAGCCCCAACCCAGGGAACAGGGAGGCGCCGCTCGTACTGGAAGGGGGCGGCGCTTCCCTGCGCCCGCTTTCGCGCGAGCTTCTGTTCTGATGCCCAACCCGACGCGCCTCGTGGAGGACGCCATGGACGCCCCCAAGCCGACGACCGCGTTCCTCGGAACGCTGTACGTCGGGACCGACCGGCTCGAGCGCCCGCTGACGGACGCGGAGCGCCGGGATCTCTCCTCGCTCCTGCGCAAGCACGATTTCGTCGGCGCGAGCCTGGTCTCGCTTCGCTTTGCCTTCACTCTGCGGCACAGCCACCTGGCTGCGCACGACCTAAAGGGTCGCGCGAACCTGCGCCTGGTGCGCCGGGGGTGGGATCCGAGCGTCGTTCCCCTCGCGGATCGCCTGTGCCGCCTCGTGTGGTGCGAGCACCAGAACGAGACGCGCGAGAGCGCGGCCGCGCGCAGGGCCGAGGAGACATTCCTCGACGAGCAACGCCTTGCTCCCGCCGCGGAGCCATCCGCGGAGGACCGCGCCGTTCGCCTCGAAGAGGCGCGGCGAGAAGAGGAGCGAGGCAAGGAGCGCATCCTCGCGCTTCGCGCGGACTTCGTCGAGGCCGGGGACACCGTCAACCTGCTCTGGCTCGACTACCGGCTCACCGGCATCGACGAGCCGGCCGAGATGGCGCGCAGGAGCGGGCGCGACATCGGCGAATTCTACCGCGCTGCCGAGAGGCGAAAGCGCCACACGGCGCGGCTGCTCGAAGCTCGAACACGACTAGACTCCAAGGAGAAGAAGTGATGGCCGAACGCAAGCACGCAGACCTCTGGAACGAGCTCGTCGCCGAAGCCGGCGAGGACGAGATCGACCGCGCCGCGAGCGTGAGCGTCGCCCAGGCGGAGGCGGAGCTCCGGGCGGCCGGCTTCGACGTCGCCGCGGAGCGCGCGAAGGCCGGCGCGTTCCTCGAGGCGCTCGAGAAGGGGCCGGGAGAGACGAAGCCGGCGCCGCGCGTTCCGGAAGAGACGCGCCCGACCAAGGCGCGCCCCCCGCGCCGCCCTGTCCTGGCCTGGCTCGCCGCCGCCGCGAGCTTCGGCGCGCTGGCCGGGGGTTCACTCGTCGCCGCGCTCGAACCGGCGGGGGTCGTCACGGCTCCTCGTCCCGCGCGACCCTCGCCCGAGATCCTCGCCGCCGCCGCCGACCTTCGCCGCCAGGCCTCGACCGCGTGCGACGCAAAGCAATGGGCCGTGTGCCTCGCGGACCTCGACGCGGCCCGCGCCGTCGACCCGGACGGCGACGACGAACCGGTCGTCCAGGCCGTGCGCGGCCGGGCCCTCGCCGCGATCCTCGCGAAGCCGTAGGTTCGAGCGAAGGACCCCTCACTCATAGGGACGGCAAGACGCCTCGCCGGTAGCTTCCCGGCGAGACGCCCGTCCACCGCCGGAACGCGCGGCCGAAGTTCGCGGTGTCCGAGTAGCCGAGCTTCGCCGCGACGTCGTCGAGCGAGAGCGCCGGCGACCGCAGGAGAAGCAGGGCCCGCTCGCGGCGCTGCCCGTCGAGGAGGTCCGTGTACGTCACCTCCTGCTCGGCGAGTCGCCGCTTGAGCGTCCGGGCCGAGACGTGCACCGCGGCCGACACCTCCACGAGCGATCGGCAGCCGCCCTCCGGCCGCAGAGCGAGGCGGCGGACGCGCTCGAGCAGCTGCCCCGTGGCGTCGAGCGCCTCGAGGGTGCGCTCGCACTGCTCGTACGCCAGCCGAAAGGAGCCCGGATCGGCGCTCGTGAGCGGGAGGTCGAGCTGCCGCGCGTCGAAGACGAGCTGGTTGACGGGCTGCCCGAAACGCACCGACTGGACGAGCTGCGGGAATCGGTCCGCGTACGCCGGGCGATCGAACGCGAAGTCGGCGCTCCCGGGGAGGTCCCTGCCGGTGAGCGCGTTGCCGATCTGCCAGAGGCCGATCGCGAGCGCGAAGAGGATGGCGTCGCGCGCCGGTCCGAAGTCGGCGCGCTCCTCGAGGATGAGCGACGCCTGCTCGTCGTTCGTGTGCAGGCTCAGGCGGATCGCGTTGGTGCGGGTCGGCGCGAAGCGGGTCGCCACGTCGAGCGCATGACGTAGCGTGGGCGAGGTCATCGCCGCGAAGCCCAGGTAGCCGTGCGCCGGCGCCCGCATCTGAAGCCCGAGGAAGACGCCGATCGCCGGCTCGCCGGTCCTCGCCCGCGTCTTCTCGACGAGCGCCACGAGCGTCTCGACGGGCACCTGCGCGCCGGGGATCGCGAGTGATTCGGCGTCGAGGCCGAGCTCGGAGAGGAGCACGTCGGGCGCGATGCCCCACGTCTTCGCGAGCTCCGCGCCGTGGAGCACGTGCACCGCCGGGAAGGTCGCGCTTGGCATCGCTGGCCCGTAATGACCAAAGATTGGCACCCCCGAACTTGGCGTGTCCCGGGGGACGTCGCAATAGTACCGGACGGCACACGCAAACATGAATCCGAGCGTCAGAAACCTACATTTCGACCTCGAGGGCGTGCCCCGCCACTGGCACGGAGGCCGGCGATCGGTGACGGCGTTCCTCGACGGTCTGTCGGTGTTTTTCCCGGCGGGAGAGCGGTTCTTCGTCTCGAGCGTGCGGGCCCATCAGGACTGCGTGAGGGACCCGACGCTGGCGCAGCAGGTGCGCGCCTTCTGCGGTCAAGAGGGGGTGCACTCGCGCGAGCACGCCCGCTACAACGCGCACCTTGCGGCGCAGGGCTTCCCCGTGGACGAGCTCGAGGCGCGGGTGAAGACCCTGCTCGACGGCGTGACCCGGCGGGCGCCTGCGCTAAACCAGCTCGCGGTCACGTGCGCGCTCGAGCACTTCACGGCGCTCATGGGCCACATGCTGCTCGGCGACTCGCGCCTGCTCGAGGGGGCGGACCCGAAGATGGCGGCCCTCTGGCGCTGGCACGCGGCCGAGGAGAACGAGCACAAGACCGTGGCCTTCGACGTCTACCGCGCGGCCGGCGGCGGCTATCTCCGGCGCGCCGTCGTCATGATCGGCGCGACGATCATCTTCTGGACCAAGGTGTACGAGCACCAGGTCGCGATGATGCGCGCCGACGGCATCGACCGCTCGTGGGACGAGTGGCGCGCCCTCGGGCGGTTCCTCTTCATCGACCCGGGCGGGATGGGCCGGCTCCTGCGGCCGTACCTGCAGTACTTCCGCCCGAGCTTCCACCCGTCGGACATCGACACCGAGGCGCTGCTCGACGACTGGAAGCATGAGTTCGACGCGTCGCCGGCGTACGCGGAGACCCGCGCGGCCTCGTGAGCGCGGCATCATGCCTGAGACGAAACTCGTTCGTCAGGTCACCGTCTTGTCCGGGATGATCTGCACGCGTCGCTGGGGCTCCTCGCCCATGCTCTCGGTGCGCACGCCCTTGATGTCGCGCAGGGCGATGTGGACGATGCGCCGCTCGCGCGCGCTCATCGGGTCGAACGTGATGACCTTGCCCTCCGAGGCCACGCGCTCCGCGAGACGCCGCGCCATCTGCGAGAGCTGGTCCTCGTGCCGCGCGCGGTAGCCCTCGGCGTCGACGATCACGTGTCGACGCGGCTCGCCCGGGCGGACGACCACGCGCGCCGTCAGATACTGGATCGCGTCGAGGACGTTGCCCTTCTTGCCGATGATGCGGCCGGCGTCGGGCCCCTCGATCTCGATTCGGATCTCGTCCGGGGACCCCTCCCCGTCGTTCGGCGCGAGGTTGACCTCCGCGCTCATCTGCATCTTGTCGACCAGCGTCCGCACGAAAGCGAGCGCTCTGCGCGTCGGCTCGTCGGCGGTCGTCTCGTCCACGGCCGTCCTCGGCGCGCGTCCCTGCGCCGCAGGCGCCTCACGTTCCTGCCCATCAGACACGAGCTTTTCCCTTTCGTAGCGTGGCCGCCGGCGCCTTGCCGTCCGCCGCCTTGTTCCCGTCCACCTTCTTTACGGTGATCTCGCCCTTCGGGGGAGTGGATAAACGCCCCACCCCGTGGCGCGACGCGAGCTTCTCGACGCCGAGCTGCTGCGTGATCCCCAGGATGCTGTTCGTGAACATGTAGACGCCGAGCGCCGCCGGGAGAAACAGCATCATCCCGGTGAAGATGAGCGGCATGAGCCAGGTCATCATCTTCTGCTGCACGGGGTCCACGCCCTGCATCGGGACGATGCGCTGCTGCACGATGCTCGCGCCGCCCAGGACGAACGGCAGGATGTAGAAGCGGTCGGGCGCCGAGAGGTCCGAGAACCACAGGAACTTCGTGTGATAGAACTCGACCGCCGTCTGCAAGGTCGCGTAGAGCGCGAACCAGATGGGCATCTGCACGAGCTGCGGCAGGCAACCCCCCAGCGGGTTCACCTTGTGCTTTCGCCAGAGCTCCATCATCGCGAGGTTCTTCGCCTGGGGGTCGTCCTTGAACTTCGCGTTCAGGGCGTCCGTCTCCGGCTTGAGCTTGCGCATCGAGATCGTGCTCTGAATCGACTTCCACGTGAGCGGGAAGAGCCCGATCCGCAGGCCGAGCGTCAGGACGACGATGGCGAGCCCCCAGTTGCCCATCGTGATGTGCGCGTGGATCCACGCGATGATCGAGACCAGCACCTTCGCGACGACCGAGAAGGTCCCGAGGTTGATGAGGTCCCCGAGGTGCGGCCAGCCCCCCGCGGCGGTCGCGAGCACGTCGCGCTCCTTGGGT
The DNA here is from genome assembly GCA_035295445.1 of Polyangiaceae bacterium. Lineage (GTDB taxonomy): Bacteria > Myxococcota_A > Polyangia > Polyangiales > Polyangiaceae > Palsa-1150. The sequence continues at coordinate 13,500 of DATGJA010000287.1, forward strand.
CCGAAGAACGCGACCTGCCGGTAGGTCGCCGACTCGTTCGGCGCGAGGGTGCGCTTCGGGTAGGCGAGCCTGGCGTGGTACACGTCGCCGGCGTCGTCGTCGTCTGGCTTCTGCGCGCCGCTGAACCACTGCTCCGCGAGCAGATCGCACGCGGGCTTCTCGGCGCCCGGCGGCGCGTCGGGGGCCGCCTCCATCGGGACGAGCGCCTGGGCAAAGTAATAGTTGGCGATGGCGGCGTAGCGGTCGACGAGCGGCTCCTCGAGCCAGTACGGGTTGGTCGGGTTCTTGGACGGGTCCTTGAATGCGTCGTCGTCCTTGCCCTTTCGCTTGATGTCGCCGCCCCTCGCGCACTCGAGGTCGGTCTGGAAGGGCGAGACGCGCCCGAAGTTCGACTTGACCTTCTTGTTCGTCCGGAACGCGAAGAGCTCGACGGACGTCGCGTGCGTCTTCGGCGCGTCACTCAGGTTGGTGAGCTGGGTCTGGACGTCGAGCTCGAACGGGCGCGTCCCCGCGGTCACCGTCTTGACGATCCGAACGCGATCGTCCTCGTAGGTGAAGCGGCAGCCGGAGTCGACCGGCGAGAGCGTCCAGTCGAAGCGGTCGTACTGGACCTGATCGCCCGGGGTCGCCGGGGCCCCGGGGTCCGACCGGAACTCGGTCCGCAGGTTGTGCCAGCGCTCGATGTCCGGCGTCGTCGACATGTCGTCGTCGTCGGTCTGCCGGTACTGCGCGTCGCTCAGGCGAAAGTGCGTCAGGCCCGCGCCGTGCGACGTCATCTCCGCCTCGAAGCGGTTGCCGTGGATCGCGCAGAGCTCGGCGGCGGGGGCCGCGGGCGGGAGCTGCCCGGGCGGCAGATCGACGACGTCGGGCGCGAAGCGCGGGGCGTTCACGTACGTCTCGGCCGGGAGCTGCTGGACGTGGTCGTTCGATTTTCGTCCGACGAAGAACCAGTATGCGAGGAGGCCGAGGCTGGCGATGAGGATGATGCGCAGGGTCGAGCGATCCATGAGCGGTCAGGGCTTGTTCGCGGCGACGAGGCCGGGCGCCGGACTTTCGGGGTCGCCGGAAGTGCGCGCGCGGAGGGCGGGCTTGGGAGGGGGGGGATCGTAGCCGCCCGGATGGAAGGGGTGGCACTTACATAGCCGAACGATCGAAAGCAAGCCCCCGCGCATGGCGCCGTGGGTCTCGAGGCACGCCACGGCGTACCGGGAACAGGACGGCTCGAAACGGCATGCCCCGCCGAGGAGGCGAGAGAGGGTGACTTGGTAGAGCCGGATCACCAGGACCAGAAACCGAGCGAGCATCGTCTTCTTACCGCCTGCCAGGATGATGCGACTCGCCCCGTCGCGCCAGCGCTTCCGCGGCGCGTTTGCGCAACAGGCGGGTCACGTCCTCCCATTCCCGCCGGACGTCCTTGACCGACAGCCGGTCGGCGCCGGACCGAGCGATCACGATGAGGTCGGCCCCCCGGGGCAGGAGATCGGGCCACGTGCGAAAACACTCACGGCAGAGCCGCTTGATGCGGTTTCGCTGCACGGCGCCGCCGACTTTCCGGGTCACGACCACGCCCAGCCGCGCCGGCCGCCGCTCGAGCTCGGCCCGCTCCTCGCCGCGGTCGGGGGGGGCCTGCTCGCGCTGCGCGGCGACGAGCAACGTGAAGTGCGCGGTCCCGACGCGCCGCCCCTGCCGCTGAGCCTGAACGAAGTCTGCATGCCGGCGTACGCGACGATCCCCGCCGAGCCCGGACCTTCCAGGCATGATGCTCTCCGGCAAAGGGCGGCGCTCGGCTTCAAGGCTCCGCGGGAGCGCGGCTACTTCTTGTAGACCGTCGGCGTCAGGCGCTTGCGGCCCTTGCGGCGCCGGTTCGAGAGCACCTTGCGGCCCCCGCGGGTGGCCATCCGGGCGCGGAAACCGTGGGTTCGCGCGCGACGGACGTTGTGGGGCTGATAGGTGCGCTTCATGTTCGGGGGCTTCCGGGCGAGCGGAAGAAAGCACCTCGCGCCGCATCGGTCAAGCCTTCGACCAGGACCGGCCTGGTTTTGGGAGGAGTTTCACTCCTGTCCTAGCCCTGTCCGACCCCCTTCGCTTCCCCCAGGCGGCTTTTCTTGGAGCGGCCCGACCCCGCAATGTTTTATTGTCGGCGGTACGCATGGGACGACCCACCCTGCTGCATCGTCTGGCGAAGTTGAGCGCGAAGTGGAGCTTCGCTGCGGTAGCCGCGACCGGCCTGCTGCTTGGGTCGGTGGACGCGCGAGCGCAACAGCATACGTTCCACCTCGACCGGCTGGAGGTCCCCGGCGCGCCGGACGACGGCCTCGTGCTGTTTCGGCCCGTCGTGCGCCACGACACCATCCTCTACACACAGCTCGGGCTGGGGTTCTCGATCGACCCTCTACGGACGAGGGACATCTCGAACCAGGAGAGCGTCCTTCGAGCCTCCCCGAGCAACGTCATAACCTCTCAGATCTCCACCTATATGTCGGCGGGGTTCCAGCTGCTCGAGCGGCTCACGCTCGGGGCAACGCTGCCGATCGCGTGGGAAGAGGCGGGCAACCAGCCGCAGTATCCGACGACCGCGTTCGGGGGCGCGGCGTACACGACGTTCTCCACCACCGGTCCCGCCGTCGGCGACATGCGAATCGACGCCCGGTACATCCTCTGGGTCAACGAGGACGGAACGCAGGCCGTCGGCCTCCAAGCGGGTCTCTTCGTTCCGACCGGCGCCGGCTCCTCCACCAACTTCGGCGGCGACGGGTCCTTCGGCGCCATCGCTCCGATGCTGACGGGGGAGTGGACGCCCCGGCACTTCGCGACGCTCGTGGCCAACGTCGGCGTCGCCTGGCGCGGCGAGAACTCCGTCAACGATCCGGCCGGCAACCACGGACCGCCGCAGGGCCTCGGCATCGGGGACGAGCTGCGCCTGGCCATCGGCGCGTTCCTTCCGGTGCTCGACGGCAAGGTGCGTCTCGGAGCGACGATCTTCACCCAGACGGGTCTGACGGGCAGCGGCGACACCACGGTCGGCAACACCATTTTCACGCTCCAGAACACGCCGATCGAGTGGAACTTCGAGGCGCGCACGAAGCTCCCGGTGATCGGCTGGGACCACTACTACATCGGCGGTGGCCTCGGGACGCGGCTGTCGGACGGCTACGGCGCGCCCGACTTCCGGTTCGTGGCGCTCATCGGGACGTACTTCCCGCTCGAGGACACGAACCCCAAGTCGCCCGAGGCGCGGATGCGCGTGCGCGAGAGCATCCGCGAGTCGATGCGCGACTCGGACGGCGACGGGATTCCGGACGACGTGGACGCCTGCCCGACGGTGCCCGAGGACCACAAGGAGCCCGATCCGCTGGACGGCTGCCCGCAGGAGGCCGACCGAGACGGCGACGGCATCCCCGACAAGTTCGACAAGTGCCCCGACGAGCCCGAGGACAAGGACGGCATCGACGATCAGGACGGATGCCCCGAGGACGACGCGGACAAGGACGGGATCCCGGACGCCAAGGACGCGTGCCCGAAGGAGCCTGGGCAGCCGGACCCCGATCCGAAGAAGAACGGGTGCCCGAAGTTCATCCACCTCGAGGGGTCGACGGTGCGCGTGCTCCAGCAGGTGCACTTCGAGACGGCGTCGGCGACCATCTTGCCGGACAGCTTCCCGATGCTCACGGAGATCGTGCAGCTGCTCAAGGCCAACCCGAGCATCAAGAAGATGCGCATCGAGGGCCACACCGACAACCGGGGCGGCGCCGACATGAACCTCGATCTGTCGAAGCGAAGGGCCGCGAGCGTGCGCGAGTGGCTCGTGCAGCACGGCATCGAGTCCGGACGGCTGGAGAGCGAGGGGTACGGCCTCACGCGCCCCATCGAGTCCAACGACACGGACGCGGGCCGGGCCGCCAACCGCCGCGTCGAGTTCAAGATCACCGAGGAAGACACGAAGTGACGCACGGGGCTCAGGGCCCCGCGAATTCCTCGACGACCCACGCGTCTCCTCGGGGGTCGCGCGCGACGGCCACGCCGACGCGATCGAAGCTCGCGCCGAGCATGTTGGCCCGGTGCGAGGGGCTGGCCCAGAGCATCCGGTGGGCGAGCGACGGCGTGCTCGCGTGGGCGAGGTTCTCCCCTGTGAAGCGGGCTTGCAGGCCGGCGCCGAGGAGCCGGTCGACGGGGTTGCCGTCGCCGAGGTCATGGGACAGGGCGCCGGCCGCGGCCGCGCGCGCGGCGTGCTCTCTCGCGACGGCGTCGAGCGCCGGGTCGCGCCGGAGGGAAGGAATGCCGGAGGCCAGGCGCGCCGCGTCGAGCATGCGGGCGAGGTCGTCGTCGTCCGGGCCGTCGCGCGACGGAAGGGACTCGCCCGGCGCTGCGGTGTCCTCGGGACGCGCGGGCGGTTCGAGGTCGGCGTAGACCATGGCCTCGAGGACGGGGCGGGGGCCGGCGCCGAGGTCGGCCACGACCTGCACCGTGAACGCGTCCGGATGATCCGGGGCGAAGCGAGCGCGCAGCCGGGTTCCGTCGAAGGACGTCAGCAGGGCCCGGGCGGGGCCGGTCCGTCCCGAAACGAAGACGGCGCCTCCGCGGGCCGGCACCGCCATGCGAGCGTCGACGGAGAGCCATTGGCCGGTGCGCGCGTGCGTCGGCAACGGCGCGAGGTCCGCCAACGCATCGACGGCGACGACCACCAGCGTGCGTGTCCCGTCGCCCGCCGTTCCCGCGGCGACGCCGCAGCGGCGCCGCGCGCCGGGATCGAGGGAGAGCCATCCATCGAGGTCGCGGAGCGCCGCGCCCTCGTCGAGACCCGGACCGCTCGCGACCCACGCGCGCCCCCAGGGGTGGGGCTCGCCGGCGGCGCGCTGCTCGATCGCGAGCTCGTCGGCCGCGGGGATGGGGTAGCCGCGCTGCTTGCGAAGGAGGACGCCGCGGGCGGTCGCGTCGAGCGCGCGGTCGCTGCCACCGCACCGCGCGAGGGCGGACGCGGCGACGCGTTCGCGTGGTGCGAGGTCGTCGGGCGACGGGGACGCGGTGACGGCCGCCCACCGCAACGGGTCGACGGGAGAGTCCACGTGCGACGCGGGGGCGGGCGTCGTGGGAGCGGCGACGCGTGCCGGTGCCGCACACGCCGCGAGGGTGGCCGCGCCGAGGCCATGGTGCCAACGCACGAGGACAGCCTAGGCGCGCGCGCCGGGCGGGTCACCTTTGCGGCGGTTGGCGGATCGATGACCGAGCGCGATCCCGACGCGCGCCCCGAGCAGGAACGCGGCGAACAGCGCGATGCCGATCCCGAGGGGAGACACGGGGCGTCAGGGCGTGATCGTGAAGCTCTTGCTGACGGCGAACGGGCTTCCGCCGAAGGCCGGCACGCGGACCGCCTTGAAGTGCGCCGCCACGCAGGCCCCGGTGGGCGTGCCTTCGAACGGCGGGCCCGTGATGGCGGCCGACTGCACGGCGCCGCTCGGCGCAAAGGTGACGACGACGCGGCCCGTGCCCGTCGGGCCGTTCGGCTTCTTGCAAGTCTCGGCGCTCGCGGCGGCCGCCCCGAGCTTGCCCTTGGCCTCCCCCATGTTGAAGGGCTGGTCGCTGACCGCGGCCGGCGGCGGCGCGGCGTGGGTCGGCGCGGGGGCCTCCTTCGTTTCCTTGGGCTTCGCGGGGGTGGGCGTCTTCGCCGCGGTCTCCGGCTCCTTGGCGGACGTCTCGGCGGGCGCTTCGGCCGACGCCGACGGCGCGGCGGACGCGGCAGCCGTCTCGGTGGGGGAAGAGGCGACCGCCGGTGCCGCCGATGCGGGCGGTTCGGCCGAGCTGGCGCTCGCGGAGGCCTTGTCGCCGCCTTCGGCGTCCTTGCCGTGCATGAGCATCGTGGCCGCGCCGATCGCGCCGACGATGACGAGCGCCCCCGCGCCGAGCGCGACGAAGATCATCGCCTTGTTCTTTTGCCCGCCGGCCGCCGGCGCGTCGGCGCCGATCGAGGGCGGCGAGTACTGATCGATGGGCGGCGGCGCGAGCACCGGAGCGCCGAGCGACGGGCTGAATGCCCCGCCGCCCGCGAGGTTCATGATGTCGTCGACGCGGCTCGACTTCTTGTCGTCCGACCGCGAGACCTGCGCGCTCAGCTGCCGGATGTCGATGAGCCCCGATTGCTCGGAGCCGGGCAGGGGCGCGCGCTCCCCGCCGTTGCCCTTGCTCGTCAGCGCGTTGAGCGAAAATAAGACGCTGTTCTCGTTGCGCGCGCCGATGGGTTTGGAGGCGTCGTCGTGCGGCTGCGGCATCCCGGCGGGAGCGCTCGTGAGGACGTCCTCTTCGCTGCCGGCCTGAGCGACGGATCCGAATAGATCCGCCGCGGGGGCGCGTCCGCCCGCCCGGCGAGCGGCGGCGGAGGGCCCCGCCGGGCCCGGCGTGCCGTTGCCCGCGGCCGCCGCCAGCGGGGGCGTGTTCAGGATCGGGCCGCTGAATTCGACCGAGACGGGCACGCGCGACGGCTGCGCCGCGGGGGGGACCGAGGATGCGGCGGCGGCGACGGCGCGCGTGGCGGTGCACGAGTCGTACAGCGCCTCGATCTCGCGCAGCGGGAGCCAGTCGTTCATCCCGTCCTTCCAGCAGTAGGTGTCCTCGGTGACGACGCCCGCTTGAAAGGCCGAGACGATGTCCGTCTGGGTCATCGTGCGCTGGTCTCCGTCCGCGACGTTGATCGTCCACGGCTCTTCCTGGGAGACGCCCGCCTCCCCGTAGCCGCGCGTCACCGCGGGCGGCGCGGTCGGGTCGTTGCCGTTGACGACGATCGTCGCAGAGCACTTCTTGCAGCGAATCTTGACGACCTTACCGAGGACCTTCTCGTCCGCGATCGTGTATTTGGCCTGACACGACTGGCACGTAATCTTCATCGGGCGCTCTGTCCTAACTCGAATCGTAGCTCGGCGGGTGTCTCACGTCCGCCACCCCGGGATTGAACCGCCAGGACGCCAAAGACGCCAGGGATGGGTGAACAAAATCCTCGGGAATTTCTCGCTCGGCGATCCTGGCGTCCTGGCGGTTTTCTCCTCAATTGAGCAGGACGAGCTGCGTGCCGTCCTTGCCGCAAAACGCCGCGGCCCCCTCGAACCGACCTCCGCAGGTCGGGCATATTTTGCCGCGGATCGCGGGCGGCTGCGGCGCGAGGGCGGCCGCCGGTACGAGCTCGTCGCCGTCGTCGGGGCATATCTTGACGCCTGGATTGAACCCGCGCTTGCAGGTGGGACAGACGCCGCCTCCGGGTCCCGCCATCAAGTTCTCGTGGCCGCTGACGGCGACCAGCCGATTGGCGTCGAACGGACAGAACATCGTCCCGCTCGAGAACTCGCGGCGGCATGACGGGCACCACATGGGGCCCGTGTCGACGCCCGTCGCGTCGGTGCCGATCGCGGCAGCCGCGCCGGCGCCTGCTCGCTGGGCCTGCGCGACGCTCTCGAGGTGGGCGCGCATCTGCGCCGCGTGCTCCTCTTCGCGCGATCGCTTCTTCTGCTCGTACTCGCGCATCTTCTCGGAGTGGCGCGCTTCGGCCGCGAGCTCGAGCGAGCGCGCCTTTCGCGATCGCAACGTCCCGATGACGGCGAGCGCGCCCAGCGCCAGCGCGAGGCCGCCGACGACCACGATGAACACCGTCCGCCGCCGCCGCGCGTCGTCCTCCGCGCGGACGTTCGAAGCGCCGATCGAGGTCGTCGCCAGGATCGTCACGGAGGGCTCGCCGCGCTCGCCGTTCGGATCCAGCCCCGACTGTGCGAGGAGCGCCTCGTAACTGGCGGGCGAGGTCGCGTCGACGGACGCGTGCGCGCTTCGGCCCGCGGCGGTCGCGATCACGTCGAAGGTGGCGTCCGCCATGTCGGCGGGCACGGTGAGCTTGCCCCCCCCGTCCACCAGGGGCTGCCCGGCGTGCCCCTGGCCGTCTTTGAACTTGACCGCGCCGACGGACCATTGGATCGGCGTGCTCGTCACGCAGCCGCGGTCGTCCAGCACCACGGCGCGGAACGCGAAGACGTTCCCCACGCGCACGAGCTTGCGCGACGGACGCACCTCGAGGCGGGCGGGGTCCCCCGGGGCGCCGCAGTCGGCCGTCGCCGGCGATGGAGGAGGCGCGGGCGACGGGGCAGGGGCCAGCGCGGGAGCGGTCGCGGTCGCGGGGGCGACCTCCGGCGGCGGCTGCGTGGCGACGGGTGCGGCGACCACCTTGCGAAGCGATCCGTCGCGCTTGACGTCCGCGATGCAGCGAGAATCCTTGATGCGAAACTCGTAGCGTCCCGTCTCCGCCACGACGATCGCGTCGTCGCCGGTCAGGAAGTAGGCCGTGTTGATCACGGCGCGGCGCGGGTCGCTCGTCGGGGTGGCGCATCGAGTTCGCCAGGCGTTTCCGCTGCTCGAGTGCGTCTCGCGCGCCAGGGTGGGCAGCGGGTCGATGCACTGGTCGGTTCGGAGCGTCCGTGAGCCACCGGTGACGACGAGCTCCCCGCCCTCCCCGCGGACCGCGACCTGACCGCCGCCGCTCAGCGTCCCTGACGTCGGCGCGGGGCCGCAAGCTGAGCTCCACTGCTGGACGGTGAACGTCTCGGTCAGCGGGGCCATCACCCACGCGCCGTCGAGCGAGGGAGAAGGGCCCTCCGCGCGGGCAAGGCGGGACGCGAGCAGGAGCGCGGCGAGCGCCGCGGCGCAGGCCAAGATCGAAGCGAGTCGCGCCGCACCCACGGGAGCGATCGAGAATGGTAGCAGAACCGCGCGGCGGATTGGGCTGTGCACGGGGCCGCTGTGTTAGTCTGCCGGACGATGAGACGGCCTGCGGCTTGGGGAGAGGCGTGGGGCGGCTCCGGTGTGTCGTCGGTTCTCTCCCTTCGGTCGAGCGTCTTCGCGGGCCTGACGCTCGGGCTCCTCTTGGCCGCCCGGCAGGGGGCCGCCCAGTCCGCGCCGAGCTCGGCGAACGCCATCCCCTCGGGGGACGGCAACGGCCTCGACACGCACCTCTTCCGACCCGCGATGGACTCGAAGGGGCTCTTCGCCGTCAACGGGACGGACATCCTCGGCGCGAACGACTTCAGCTTCGGGCTGGTGCTCGACTACGGCCACTCGATCCTCCGCACCTCGGTGGCCAACCAGCTCATCGAGCACTCGTTCCAGGGCACCCTCCAGGGCAACTACGGGCTCGCCAACCAGTTCGTCGTGGGGCTCGATTTGCCGATCGACCTCATGTCCAATCCCCCGACGAACGGGCCCAACGGGCAGCCCCTCTTCCCCAACCAGTGGGGTCCGGGCAAGCTCGACTTCCAGGGCATCGGCTACATCGGCGCGCACGCCAAGTGGCGCGCGCTGAAGGTCGAGCGCGGAATCGGCCTCGCCCTCGGCATCCAGTTCGGACAGGGCCTCGGGGACGCCGCCGCGAACGCGGGGGCGGATCCGGGCTTTTTCTACTGGCCGATGCTGATGGTCGAGAAGCGCTTCGGCCCGACGGGGCAGCTGCGCATCGCGCTGAACGGCGGCTTCCGCGGCCACAGCGCGAGCTCGACGACGCTGCCGCTCAAGAACGGTACGTTCGCCGACGGCAACCTGGTCACCTACGGCGGCGGAATCAGCTACCGCGTGCTCGAGCCGGTGGACCTCGTGGCCGAGACGTACGGCACGTACCTGCTCGCGAGCGGCGCGAGCAACCCGGTGAAACCGAGCAACGAGCTCGTGGGGGGTATCAAGATCTTCGTCGAGCGAAACTCGTATTTCATGCTCGGCGGGGGAAGCCGCTACGACGCGGGGTTCGAGACGGCCGACGAGCGCGCCTTCCTCGGCTTCATCTTCGAGCCGTCGATCGGCGACCGCGACGGCGACGGGATCAAGGACGACGTCGACCAGTGCCCCGACGACCCCGAGGACTTCGACGGCTTCAAGGACGAAGACGGCTGCCCGGATCCCGACAACGACAACGACGGGATCCCGGACGTAGACGACCGATGCATCAACGTGCCCGAGGATCGCGACGGCGATCACGACGAGGACGGCTGCCCCGAGGGCGGCGACGGCGACCGCGACGGCGACGGGATCATCGACTCGAAGGACAAGTGCCCCGACGACCCGGAGGATCGCGACGGGTTCCAGGACGAGGATGGGTGCCCGGACCCGGACAACGACCTCGACGGCATCCCCGACAAGATCGACAAGTGCCCGAACGACCCCGAGGACAAGGACGGCTTCGAGGACCAGGACGGCTGCCCGGATCCGGACAACGACAAGGACGGAATCCCGGACGTGAAGGACAAGTGCCCGAACGACCCGGAGACGTACAACGGCTTCGAGGACGAGGACGGCTGCCCCGACAAGGGGAGCGTCATCATCCAGGACAACAGCATCGTCATCCTCGAGAAGATCAAGTTCCGGACGGCGAGCGCGGAGATCCTGCCGGAGTCGAACAAGATCCTCGACGCCGTCGCGACGACGCTCGCGCACCACCCCGAGTTCACCCTCGTCGAGGTGGCAGGCCACGCGGACGAGCGCGCGAGCGACGAGTACAACCTTCGGCTCACCCAGGATCGGGTCAACTCGGTGATGCGCGCCCTCATCGCGAGGGGGATCGGCAAGGGCGTCCTGCGCAGCAAGGGCTACGGCGAGTTCTGCCCGGTCGACGAGGGCCACAACGAGACGGCCTGGGAGCAGAACCGCCGGGTGGAATTCAAGATCGTGAAGACGTCGGACGGACCGACCGGCGTCGAGCTAGGCTGCTCGAACGCGACGGCGCACCACGTCTCGCCCGATCCGGTTCCCTGACTCGCGCGGGGCTCAGGAGGCACGCCTCTAGTTGCCGAGGCGCTGGGCCAGCGTGGCGCGGGCGGCTTGGACGCACGCCTTGTCGCCGAGGTCCTTGCACGTGCTGATGAGGAGCTTGATCTCCGTGTCGGTCGCCTTGCCGCCGAACACGCGGAGCTCGAGCTGCTGTTTGAGGAGCATCTTGGCGTCGGGCGTTCCTTGGAGTGCGAGCTGTCGCTCACGCTCGTCGACGTTGCCGCCCGCGGGCTTCGAGGGCTGGGGCGACACGACCGGCGGGGGGGAGGGTGGCTCGGGGGGCGGCGATGGGGGCGGGGGGGCCGCCGCGGTCTTGTGCGTGCCCTCGCTGCGGCTCGGCGGACTCGGCGCCGGCGTCTCCTCGCGCGAAGGCGCGGGGGTCGGCGGGGACGGCGGCGGCGGGGCGAGGTTCGCCGCCATCGTCGCGCCCGTCATGTCGAGCTCCTGGAGCTTGTCGGCCGCGAGCTTGCGACGTCCCGGGTCGACGCTCGTGTCCTCGGCGACCTTTTGATAGAGGCCGCGCTTGCGAGAGGAGTCCGCGTCGGCGTCCGCCCGGGCGAGGGTTTGATCCGCCCAGCGCGTCTCGATGTCCACGAAGAGCGGCGACGCCCGCAGGGGCGAGCCGTGGGGCAGGGAGGCCTCGAGCTTCGCGTGGGCCGCGTCGCAGTCCGTCAAGCAGAGCGCCTTGGCCTCGTCGAGGGCGGCTTGCTCGGGCGAGGACGCGGCGGACGCGTGCGCGGCCGACGACGACGCATGAGGTCGCGTGTAGACCCACGCGCCGACGGCGCCGGCGGCGACGACCGCCGTGAAAATGGCGATGGGAAGGGCGTTGCGGCGCGGTCGCAGCCCGACGATCTGCTCCGCCGCCCGGTCGCTCAGCGCTGCGAGACGCTGGCTCTCCGTCGGCCGGAACACCTGGCCCGCTCCGACGAACTTGAACTTCGCGTCCCCGAGCTCGATGACGTCGCCGGGCTCGATGATGCCTCGTCGAAGGTCGGCCCCATTCACCCGGACGCCGTTGCTCGAACCTTTGTCGACGATCTCGAAGCGCCCCTCGCCGAGGGAGTGGACCTCGCAGTGGAAGCGCGAGACCGAGTTGTGATTGATCGAGATGGTGGCGTCCTCCGCCCTGCCGACGGTGAGCCGTTCGCGATCGAGCGGATACTCGGCCCCGGGCGTGGGCCCTGCCAGCATCACCAGGCGGTTCGGGCGGTCGAGGAGCTCGGCCGCCTTGGCGGCGACCGTGCCGGGCACCGTCTGCTTGGCGTCCTGATCCGAGATGGACGCCTCGGGGACTGCGTCGTCCTGCAGGACGATGCGATAGTCCCCGATCTGGACGAGATCTCCGTGTGCGAGGACCTGCGCGTGAGTGATGCGCAGACCATTGACGAAGACGCCGTTATAGCTCGTCAGGTCCTCGAGAACGTAGGTCGGTTTCTCGGCGGGTGAACGCCGCGCGTCGGCCGGGGGCACGCCGTTTTTCTTGTAGAGCCGGGCGTGTTCACGGGAGACGTTGCGCTCGGTGAGTCGTATCGAATTGCCGTCTTTTCGCCCGATCGTGTACTGGTCGCGACTGAGCGGGACGACCGTCCGCTTTCCTTCGTCGTCCTCGATGACCACTTTCCACATGGCGGTCCTAGCGCTCGCCTTTCGAAACGATTGGGCAAAGCCCCGGTACTACCGTCGCCGCCGGTCGGCCCCGGCCGCCATGACGGGACAGCGTGGGAGGGTCGCAGACCCGCAGTTTAGCCCGTTCCTACGAGAGTGACGATAGGCGGCGGCCACCGACTCGAGGCGTGGCTTGACGTGTGACACGTTGGTGTTACGTATCACCTCGTGACACAAAACGGGCCGACACAGGAGCCGTCCGCGGGGGGGAGCGACGCCCGTGACGGCGGTGGTGCGCCCCCCCTCGATGCCGAAGTGGACGCGACCGCGGCCCAACGCGAACGTAAGGAGCGGGTCCTTCACACCCGCGTTCCGGCGATGCTCGAGCGCGAGCTCAAGCGCTTCGCCGACAACCTTCGGGTCCCCGTGTCGAACCTCGTCCGGACGATCCTCGAAGACGCCATGTCGGTCGCCGACGCCGCCGGCGAAAACGTGGAAGCTCGCCTGCGTCGAGCCGCGACCGAGCTGCAAAAGGAGCGCGAGCGGCTGAGGAAGCGCATCGAGCACGACCCGCTCGAGGGGGTCGTCGCGTTCCAAGAGGTGACGCTCGCGGTGGCTGCGGCGTGCGCCGCGTGCGGGGAGAGCTTGGCCAAAGGCGCGCAGGCGTACCTCGGGGTCCGCGACGAAGCGGGCGGACCGCGCGTTTTCGTCTGCGGCCCCTGCCACCGCAAGGCCTAGCCGCGTCCTTCCTGTTGCTCACTCCACGCGCTGCGGCTCGCCGTCGGGCAGGAGCTTGACGAATGCGTTGCGCGCCTCGAGGACGCGCCCGTCGTCGCGTCCGTCGAAGGTGAGCTTGGTGCGGTAGGAGGGCTCGTGCCACTTCGGGTACGACCCGACCGCCACGTCCGCGAACGACGCCACCACGCGATCGAGGAGGGGCTTGAGCTCCCCTTCGTCCATCTTGACGTAGACCGCGTGCGAGACGAACGCGGGAGCTGCCGCGGAAGCCAAGTACCCCGTCACGACCGGCAGCTTCATCCGAAACACCTCCGGGATGCCCGGGAGCAGCCAGGTGTTGCCGAGCCGGATCGTCGGCCAGGTGATCTCCCGGGTGACCTCGAGCGCGGCGCCCTCGGGGACGAGCGCCATCCGCAGATGTCCTTCGGTGCATCGCTCTTTGTAGTGGGCGCGCAGCATCGCCTCCATGTGGGGTGACGAGACGACGCGGACCTCGAACGCGCGGGCGACAGCCTCGACCGTCACGTCGTCGTGCGTCGGCCCGACGCCCCCGCTCGTGAAGAGCCAATCGTGCGTCCGCGAAAGCTCGCGAACCTCCCGGGCAATCGTCTCGATGTCGTCCATCACGACGACCGCGCGGCGGAGCAGTACGCCGAGCCCTCGAAGAGCGCGCGCGAGAACCGCCACGTTGGCTTCCTCGATCTTGCCGGAGAGAATCTCGTCGCCGATGACCAGCATCGCGGCGGTCTTGGGGGCGCCTACGGGAGGCGGTGTGGGCGGGCTGTCCATCGCAGCAGGATCCAGTGGGGAGCTCGAGGGGAGCGAAAACTTGGCACCGCTCCGCTCGAACAAGGTTCGACCTTACACCGATTTCGTCACCGACCTTCGGTTCGTAGTACCCTCACGGTAGCGCGATGCGCAGGGTCCTAGTGGTCGAGGATTCAGTGTCGGCGCGGGCCTTCGTCCGCGCGGTGCTCGAGGCCCCCGACTTCGCCACCGCCCACGGCGGCTGCGAGGTCGTAGAGGCGAGCAGCGGCTTCGACGCCATGCGCCTCTTGCCCCGGAGCGTCTACGACCTGATCGTGACGGACATCAACATGCCCGACATCAACGGGCTCGAACTCATCCGATTCATTCGCAAGTCGGCGCACCACGGCGCGACTCCGCTCCTCATCATCTCCAGCTCCCACAAGAAACAGGACGTCGAGAGGGGGCTCGCCCTCGGGGCCAACGCGTACCTGCCGAAACCGTTCGCTCCAGAGCAGCTCAAGAACGCGTGCGGGCGCCTGCTCGAGGCGACCGCTCGCGCTGCGCCGCAGTCGAGCGGTCCGCACGGGGCTGGAGCGTAGGGCCATGGTCGAGGGCCCTGGCGGTCGCAACGAAACGGACAAGGCGCGCGACGAGTTCTTCAGCGAGGCCCAGGAGCTCGTCGACGGCCTCGGGCGCGACTTGCTCATGCTCGACGACGGCGTGAAGAAGGGTCAGGTCGATCCGGAGCTCATCAACGACGTCTTCCGGGCGGTGCACACGCTCAAGGGCCTCTCTGGCCTCTTTGGCGCGACGCGAATGGCCGGCCTCTCGCACCAGCTGGAGGACGTCCTCGACGACGTACGCCTCGGTCGTCTCGAGGTGAACGCGGCGGTCCTCGACCTCTTGTTCCAGGCGGTGTCGCTCTACGCGCGGCTGCTCTCCGCCGAGAAGGGCGAGACGCCCGAGCCCGCGCAGGACGTCGAGCAGCTCTTGCTCGCCCTCGGGCAGGCGGCCATGCGCCGCTCGGGCGGAGGAGCCGGGGTCGTCGCCCAGTACGATCTCGATCCGGGTCTACTCGGCGTCCTGACCGAGTACGAGGAGCACCGGCTTCGCAGCAACATCCGGCAGGGGTTCAAGCTGTTCCGGATCCGCGTCCGCTTCTCCCTCGCGACGATCGACAACGCCCTCGACGAGCTCAAGGCCAACGCGAGACCCTTCGGCGAGATCATCACGTACCTGCCGACGGGCGCGGGGGCCGACGCCGACACCATCGAGCTCGAAATTCTGATGGCGAGCCGCGCCGCGGTGGACGAGATCCGAACCGCGATTCGCGGCCCCCACGTGGCGATCGACGAAGTCCAGCGGCGGGCCGGCCAGAGCATGGCGCCGCCCGCGAAGCCCTCCGCGCACCCGGCGCACGGGTCCATCGCACCGGCCGCGTCGAGCCCCCCCATTGCCGTCGTGTCGATCCACGCGCCGCCGCCGGCCGCACCTGTCCCCGACGTGCGCATCGCCGACGCCGCGCCCGCCGAGGCGGCCGCTGCCCTCGCGTCGCGGCCCGGGCCCGCGCCCGCCGGACGCGAAATGTCGCTGCGATCGGTCACCCAGACCGTGCGCGTCGACATCCGCAAGCTCGACAGGCTGATGACGATTGTCGGCGAGCTCGCGATCGTCAAGACGGCGATCGCCCGTCTCACCGAGCGCGCGCGCCTCGCGCGGCCAACGATGACCAGCCCCCGCGAGCTCGCCATCGAGCTCCAGCGCTTGAACCGCACCTTCGAGCGCCACCTCGCCCAGATGCAGAGCGGGATCCTCGAAGTTCGCATGGTGCCGCTCGGCCAGGCGTTCGACAAGCTGGCCCGCATCGTGCGACAGATCTCGAGGGAGCACGCCAAGGACGTCAACCTCGTCGTGACGGGCTCCGAGACCGAGATCGACAAGCTGATCGTCGAGGAGCTCAGCGATCCGCTCATGCACATGATCCGCAACGCGATCGATCACGGCATCGAACCGCGCGAGGAGCGCCTGCATGTGGGCAAGCCGCCGATCGGTACCATCGCCCTCAACGCCTTCCAGAAGGGCAATCACGTCGTCATCGAGGTCGAGGACGACGGGGCGGGGATGGACTCGACCGCGCTCGTCGCCGCCGCGATCCGCCGCGGCGTCCTCAGTCCCGAAGAGGCGCGCGAGCTCTCGACGCGAGAGATCATGGCGCTCGTCTTCATGCCCGGGTTCACGACCAAGGAGGTCGCCACGGACCTGAGCGGCCGCGGCGTCGGCCTCGACGTCGTCAAGACGAACATCGGCAAGCTCGGAGGGGTGGTCGACATCGCGAGCGACGTGGGGATCGGCACGAAGATGACGATCACGCTGCCGATCACGCTGGCGATCATCAGCGTGCTCTTGGTCGAGATCCGCGGGAGGCTCTTCGCCATCCCGTTGGCCAGCGTCGAAGAGGCCATCGCCCTCGACGAGGGGCAGGTGCGCACAGTGGAGGCGCGCGACGTCCTCACGGTCCGCGGGGCATCCCTGCCGATTTGTCGCCTCGACCGGCTCTTCGGTCTGTCCGGCTCGGGCGCCTCGCGGACACGCAGCTTCGTCGTCATCGCCCAGGTGGCCGATCGGCGCCTCGGCTTCGTCGTCGACGAGCTCGTGGGCCAGCAGGACATCGTCATCAAGCCCCTCGGCAAATCGCTGAAGAAGGTGCGCGGCTTCGCGGGCGCAACCGAGCTCGGCGATCAGCGGGTCGCGCTCGTCGTCGACGTGGCCGCGCTCATCGAGGAGGTGCTGTCGCCCGGCGAGACCCGCTTCCTCGCGGCGGTCGGCGCCGAGGAAGCGCGCACAGGCGTGGTGACGGTCGGGAGGGCATGAGGCGTGGCGACGGCGGTCAAGACGCGCGTGGAGAGGCGTGCGGCGCGGCGCGCCGGGGAGGCGGGCAGTCGCACCGAGTACCTGGCGTTCGGCCTCGCGGGCGAGTCCTTCGCGGTCGAGGTGGCGCACCTGGCCGAGATCCTCAAACCGCCGCCGATCACCGAGGTGCCGCGGGCGCCGCGGACCATCCTCGGCGTGATCAGTGTGCGGGGCAAGCTCGTGACGGTCCTCGATCTGCGCCGCAGGTTCCGGCTGCCCGACGCGTCGATCGATCGCAGGACCCGCATCCTGCTCGCGGACGTCGGCACGGGAGAGCAGGTGGGCCTCTTGGTCGACGAGGTCCAGCAGGTGTGGAGGCTCGCCGGAGACGAGATCGAGTCGCCCCAGGCGCTCGGGGGGGAGCAGTCGGCGCACATCGCGGGGATCGGGCGGCCGGCGGACGCCGGTGGCCTGACGTTCGTGCTGCTCGATCTGAGACCGATCGTGGAGTCGCCCTGAGGCGAGAGGACGACGATGGAGACGCGCCAACGCCATGACCCATCGAAGAGCCTCGTCGGCTTCCACGTGGGTGATGTCCACTACGCGGTTCCCATCGACCGGGTGAAGGAGATCTCCAACCCGCTCGAGATGGTCGCGTTGCCCCATGCGCCGCCCGCGGTCGTCGGCGTCGCCGACTATCGCGGCGACGTGGTGCCGGTCGTCGATCTGCGCGCTAGGTTCGGCCTGGCCACGACCGTCGTGACGCGCAAGACCAAGTGGCTCGTGGTGGAGGTGGCCGGCCGGATGGTGGCGCTCGTCGTCGACGCCGTGAGCGAGGTCTTCGGCACGGGCGGGGCCGAGCTCCGTCCGGCGCCCGCCCTCGGGAGCGGCGACGACGTGCGCGGCATCGCTGGCGTCGCCAGCTACGGGGGCACGCTCGTCTTCGTGCTCGACACATCCAGGCTTCGCGACCTGACCGAGCCCCTGGCCGCCGCGGGTCAGATCGGGGGCGGCGAGGTGGCTCGCAGTCTCCTCCCGGAGGCGTCCCCGTGAGCGAGGCAGCAGTCGCCGTCCGTTGGTTGCTCGACCAGGCCGAGCCCGAGGCCCGCAGGGTGGCGGTCCAGCAGATCGCGAAGGTGCGGGGGCGCGAGGCCCCCGAGCTGCTCCTGCGCGCGCTGAGCGACGATGACTGGCGGGTGCGCAAGGAAGCGGCGGCCGCGGCGCCCGCGCTCGAACGACGCGAGGAGGTCGTGGCGGCTCTGGCCGCCGCGCTCGAAGAGACGGTCAACATCGGGCTGAGGAACGCCGCGGTGGAGGCGCTCGTGAGCATCGGTCCGGACGCCGTGGGCGTCGTGATCGACTCGCTCGTTCGTCTCGACGCGGACGCCCGCAAGCTCGCCGTCGAGGTGCTGGGCGGCGTCGCGGATCCACGGGGTACGGCGGCGCTCGCGCGTGCGCTCGATGACGACGACGCCAACGTCCGTGCGGCCGCGGCCGAGGCGCTCGGCAACTCGGCGCTGGCGGGGGAGGCGTCGCGGGAGCTCGCGACGCAGGCCCTCGTCGCTTCACTCGCGACGCAGGACGCGTTCCTCAAGATCGCCGCCCTCGATTCGCTCGCGCGGCTCGAGGCGCGTCTTCCGTGGAGCGTGTTCGAGCCGTACTCGACGGATCCGCTCCTGCGCCGCTATGCGATCGCCGCCGCGACGGGTGCGCGAGAGCCCGAGGCCGTGCGGGCCCTGGCTCACGCCACCGGGGACACCTCGCCCACGATCGCGCGCGAGGCGCTGCTGTCCCTCGGAGATTTCATCGCCGCGGCGCCGGACGACAAACTGCTCGAGAGCGCGCGCGAAGCCTTCCTCGCGACCCCCGCGGGGTGGGCGAACGCGCGGCGGGCGGTGCGCGACGGCGAGGACGCCGGCGCCAGAGCGTGCGCGCTCCTCGTGCTCAGCCTCTTGCGTGACGCGGACGACGTTCCCGCGCTGGTCGAGGCCCTCGAGGAGGACGACGTCGCCGAGCGCGCGCACATGGCACTGCGCCTCTTCGGTCCGGGGGCCGTGGCGCCGCTCCTGGAGGCCGCGCGCCACGCCGAACCCGCCGTTCGTGCCGCCGCGCTCACGGTTGCCGCGTCGCTCCCGGATGCGCCGGTCTCCGGCGTGCTCGACGAGCTGCGCCGCGCCCTCGACGAACCGTCGCCGGAGGTCGTCTCGTGCGCGGTGGTCGCCCTCGGCCGACTCGGCGAGGCGTCGGACCTCCGACGGCTCGCGAAGCGGGTGAAGCACGCCGACGAGCGGCTCGCCGCGGCCGCCGTCAACGCGGTCGCCGAGCTGGCCGCGCGAGACGTCGGCGCCGCGCGGTCCTTGCTCCAAGAGGCGCGCGTGGGGCGCGGGGACCCCGTCGTCCTCGGTTGCGTGCTGCTCGGCGCCATCGCGACGACGCAGCCGCTCGACGAGGACGACGTGGGCCTGCTGGTGCGCGCGCTGGCCCACGACGACCCTCGGGTGCGGCGCGCCTCGATCGAAGCCCTCGCGCGCGCGGGCGGGGAGGCGGCTGCTGACGCGGTGGTCTTCGGGCTCGCCGACGAGGAGCACGACGTGCAGCTGGCCGCGGTCCGGGCGCTCGGCGTCCTCGGGCGAGCCGAGCCGCTGGTCGGCGTGGTGACGGGCGTGCGTGATCCCGTGCTCGCCGCGACCGCCTTGCGGGCGCTCGGCGACGCCAACCCGGAGGCCGCCCTCGACGCGGCGCGACCGCTCGTAGGCCAGCATGACGCGGCGATCGCGTGCGCGGCGGTCGAGGCCATCGGGCAGCTCGCCGCGGCCCGCGCCTCCGGCCGGATCCTCCCCCATGTGGTCAGCGGGTGCGAGGACGCGCTCTTCGAGGCGCTCGAGCACCAAGACGCCGAGGTCGTGAAGGTTGCGCTGTCGATCGTGGCCGAGCTGCCCGGCGTCCGCGCGTTGGCCAGGCTCGGCCTCTGCCTCGATCACGGGTCGTGGGAGGTGCGACGTCTGGCCGCCGAGCTGCTCGGACACGACAAGAGCCCCGCGGCGCAAGGACTCTTGCAGGCTCGCTACGAACGGGAGAAGGACCCCGTAGTCCGCGAGGCGATCGCGTCGGCGGTGAGCCTTCGGGCGGGGCCCGATCAGTCCCGGAGCGCCGAGCGACGCGACCTGTCGATCCACGGCTTCAAGGAAGGCACGTGACCCATGGGTCCGCAGGCTCGAGCGAAGCGAGAGTTCGGACCCGACACCCGAAGCCCGGTGCACTAGTGCGGAGGCCGTCCTTCGGGGAGTGGATCGAGCTCAAGCCGGACGAGTTCCGGTTGCTCCGCGACCTGTTCGCCGTGCGGACGGGCCTGCACTTCGGCCCCGAGTCGCGCTTCTCCGTCGAGCGCCGCCTGCGCGAGCGCCTCGTCGTCCTGAACATGGCGACCTTCGCCGAGTACCATCACTACCTTCGCTACGGCTCGCACGCGCAGGAAGAGTGGGACGAGGCGATCGAGCTCCTGACGACGAACGAGACGTACTTCTTCCGCGAGGAGCGGCAGCTCCACGCCTTCGAAACGGAGGTCCTTCCGCTCGTCCAGCCCCAAGCCAAGGCGCGCGGCCGACTGACGGTTTGGAGCGCGGGCTGCTCGACGGGAGAAGAGGTCTACACGATCGCCATCCTCATCCAGCAATCCGGCCTCTTCCCGCCCGCGGGACCTCATCAAGTCGGGCGCGCCTCGGCCTTCGCGTGCGACGTTCGCGTCTACGGGTCGGACATCTCGAGGAGGTGTGTCGCCGCCGCCCGGCGCGGGGTCTACGCCGAGGGGAGCTTTCGCGCGACGACGCCGCAGGTGCGCGCCGCGTTCTTCCGCAGGGACGGCGACGGCTGGCAGGTCGCCGACTCGATCCGCCAGGTCTGCCACTTTGGGCAAATGAATCTCCTCGACGAGGATCGCTCCCGCATCCTCGGCCGGGCGGACGTGGTCTTTTGTCGCAACGTGCTGATTTACCTCGACGCTCGCGCCCGAAAGACCGTCATCGAGGTGCTCTACGACCGCCTCCACCCGGGCGGGATCCTGCTGCTCGGGCACTCCGAGTCCCTTCTGAACGTGTCGACCGCTTTTGAGCTACTACACTTGAGAGACGATCTCGTGTACCGAAAACCGGTGTCCGCCCGCGGCCCGAACCAGGTCCCAGGAGACACCTCCTCGTGATGACACCGGCAGCAAAACCCATCCGCGTCCTCGTCGTCGACGACTCGGCGTACAACCGCCGCAACATCGCCGAGGTGTTCGCCGGCCACCCGGAGGTCGAGGTCGTCGGCAAGGCGGCGGATGGCGAGCAGGCGCTTCAGCTCGTCACGCTCCTCAAGCCCGACGCGATCACGCTCGATCTCGAGATGCCCCGCATGGACGGGTTCACCTTCCTGCGCATCTTGATGTCCAAGGCCCCGACGCCCGTCATCGTCGTCAGCAGCTACTCGCAGCGCGAAAATGTCTTCAAGGCGCTGGAGCTCGGCGCCCTCGACTTTGTGCCCAAGCCGGACCGTTTGGGCCCCGAGGCGACGGAGGTGCGTGAGGAGATCCTCCAGAAGGTGCTGCTCGTTCGCTCTCTGCGCCCGACGTTCGTGCCGTCGGCCCTCGCCCGGCGGAGCAGCGGCGCCTTCACTCCGGAGGGCAAGCCCACGGGGTTCGACGTCCCGGCGCGCCCGGCGACGTACCGCCCCCCCAAGTTCGTCGTCGCGATCGCGAGCTCCACCGGGGGGCCGAGCGCGCTGCTCCAGCTCTTCGGAAAGCTCCTGAACTCCACGGCGGGCGCGTTCGTCGTGGCACAGCACATGCCGGACAAGTTCACGCGGACGTTCGCCGAGAGGCTGGACAAGCGCGGCGGGGTTCGAACGGTCGAGGCGAGTGACGGCGATCTCTTGGCCCCGGCGACGGGCTTCGTCTGCCCGGGCCGAAAGTGCATGGAGCTCATCCAACGCGGGACCGAGCTGCGGATGCGGGTCGATGCGCCCGGGACGGGCGACCGCTACGTCCCGAGCGCCGACCGGTTGTTCCGGAGCGTAGCGGTCCTCGGCACCCGCTGCATCGGCGTGATCCTCACGGGCATGGGGGACGACGGGGTCGAGGGGGCGCGCGCCATCCGCGCGGCAGGCGGCACGATCGTGGCCGAATCGTCGGAGACCGCGGTCGTCAACGGAATGCCCGGGGCCGCCGTGCGCGCCGGAGTCGCGAACGAGGTGCTCCCTCTCCCGGCCATCGGCGAGTACCTCTCGAAGCTCTGAGTCGGGGATGCCCAAACGCCCACCCGCGCGCCCCGACGAGGCCAAGGCGTCGCGGCCGCTCGATGCGTCCACGCAAGGCGACGACGCCGGCTTCGACCGGACGCTTCGGCCGCGCACATTCGCCGACTACATCGGTCAGACCAAGCACAAGGAGAACCTGCGCGTCTTCGTCGAGGCCGCGAAGCGGCGCGGCGAGCCGCTGGATCACATGCTCCTCTCCGGACCGCCGGGCCTTGGCAAGACCACGCTGGCGCACATCCTTGCGCAGGAGATGGGCGTGCAGCTCGTGACGACGAGCGGTCCGGTCATCGAGCACAAGGGCGCCCTCGCCGCGCTCCTCACGACCAAGCTCCAGAAGAACGACATCCTCTTCATCGACGAGATCCATCGTCTCAACCCGGTGGTCGAAGAGAGCCTTTACCCGGCCCTCGACGACTCGGTCATCGACATCGTGACGGGCGAGGGTGCGTTCGCGAGCGCCGTTCAAATCCCCCTGGTGCCGTTCACACTCGTCGGGGCGACCACGCGTACGGGGCTACTGACGGCGCCCCTCTTTTCGCGGTTCGGACACGTGGTCCGGCTCGACTTTTACCTCGTCGGAGACCTGGCCAAGATCGTCCTTCGGAGCGCCAAGCTCCTCGGGGTGGCCATCGACGCGGACGCCGCCGACGAGATCGCGCGCCGGTCGCGCGGCACCCCCCGCGTCGCCAACCGCCTGCTCAGGCGAGTGCGCGATTTCGCGCAGGTGCTCGGGAACGGGCGGGTCGATGCGACGCAGGTCAAACGAGCCTGCGACCGACTCGAAGTGGACGAAGCCGGGCTCGACGACATGGACCGGAGATATCTGTCCGTGATCATCGATCATTACGACGGCGGTCCGGTCGGGGTCGACACGCTCGCGGCGGCGCTCGCAGAGCCTCGAGACACGCTCGAAGACGTCGTCGAGCCGTATCTCATTCAGCAGGGTTACGTCGGGCGGACCCCGCGCGGCCGCACGGCAAACCGCAAAGCATACGCAGCGTTGGGAAAAACGGTGCCGCCTCGCGGCGGCGCCCCTCCCCAGGGCGGTCTTTTCGACTGAGAGCCTTCACCTTACGCGCTGCGCCATCGTCGATGGTGGGGTGCGATTGTCGGGTGTTTGGTTGCCGCACCCAGTAGCCGCCGCGTACACTTTGTGCGTGCCGGGCGGCCCCGTCCTCGTCGTCGACGACGACACCGTCAGTCGACATGTGCTGATTCAAGCGCTGGCAGCAGCGGAGCTGCCGCACGTCGCGGTCGGGTCGGGGACCGAGGCGCTCGAGCAGATCGACAAGGTCGGACCGTCGATCGTCCTGCTCGATCTCGTGATGCCGCCCCCCGACGGCTACGAGATCCTACGGACCCTCCGGTCACGCCCCGAGACACGCGATTTGCCGGTCGTCGTGCTGACGGCCATCGAGGCCGACGAGGAAATCGCGAAGGTCTTCGCCGCCGGCGCCGACGACTTCGTACGCAAGCCCTTCAAGCCGGTCGAGCTCGTGGCCCGCATCCGCGGGCAGCTCCGCGTGCGAGGCTTCGTCGACGCGCTCGCGAAGAAAGAGCAGGACGCCCGCCTCGTGCTCGAGCTCACCCAGGCGCTGGCGTCCAACCTGGACTTTCGCGGGATCCTCTTCACGGTGGTGCAGCGGATCGCGGACGTCGCCAAGGTCGATCGCGTGAGCATCGTCCTCGTCCGCGAGACCGGCGACGTGGGGTACGTCGTGGCGGCGAGCGACGACGAACAGCTCCGGGACCTGCCGATCGATCTCGTCAAGTACCCCGAAATCCAGCAGGTGCTCTCGAGCCGAGAGGCCCTCGTCATCCCCGACGTCGCGACCCACCCCCTGCTCGAGATCGTCCGGCACGAGGGACACAAGAGCGCGTTCAGCTCCCTCGCCATCCTGCCGATCCTCTACGAGCGCAGGCCGATGGGGGTCCTCTTCCTTCGCGCGAAGCACGCATTCACGTTCGGCGATCGCGAGCTCGCCCTGTGCCGCACGGTGTCGAACGCGATGGCGATCGCCCTGCGCAACGCCCGGGTCATGCAGTCGCTGCGCGACCAGACCCAACAGGTCACCGTCGCGCGCTTCGAGGCCGAGCGCCGGCTCCGCACTCTGCAGCGGTACGCGGACTTCTTCGAGAGCGCCGCGGACGGAATCATCGTCATCGACGGCGACGGCCACCTCCTCTTCTCCAACCCGCGCGCGCGCGCGATCACCGGTTACTCCGAGGACGATCTGCACGGCCGCCGCGTCGGGGACCTCTTCCCCAGCGAGGACGTCAAGCTCGCCCACGAGCTCCGCGTCGGGTTCACGCAGGGCCGGTATCCGCAGAACGTGGACGTCCGCATCCGCAGGCGAACCGGCGAGATCGCGATCCTCAGCGTCAACTTCAACTCGGTCCTGCGCGAGGAGGGGGTCGTCCTCTGCACCTTCCGCGACGTCACGGCGGAGCGCGCCGTCGAGCACGAGCTCCAGAAGACGCGCGACTTCCTGCAGCGCGTGATCGACTCGTCGGTCGACGCGATCGTCAGCGCCGACATGAAGGGGCGCATCCTCCTCGCGAATCCCGCGGCCGAGAGGGTCTACGGGATCCCTGCGGCCGAGCTGCTCGGCAGCGACGTGCGCAACCGCTACCCCGGCGGCGTGGCGCGCGACATCATGCGCCTCATCCGGGCGGGCGGAGGCAAGGTCCAGGGCTTGCGCACCGACCTCCTGAACGCCCACGGGGAGGTCGTGCCGGTCTCGATCTCCGCCGCGTTGCTCTATGAAGGCGCCGTGCCGGTCGGCAGCGTCGGCATCTTTACGGACCTGCGCGAGAAGGTGCGGATGGAGCAGCGTCTAGCCCAGGCGCAGGAGCAGAT
>DATGJA010000288.1:0-3517 GCA_035295445.1 Polyangiaceae bacterium
TCCCCTTGCGGGGAGAGGGGAACCGGCTTCAGCTCGCCGCTTTCTTCACGTCTCCCTAGCCCGCTCCCCTTGCGGGGAGAGGGGAACCGGCTTCAGCTCGCGCTTTCTTCACGTCTCCCTGGCCCTCTCCCCTTGCGGGGAGAGGGGAACCGGCTTCAGCTCGCCGCTTTCTTCACGTCTCCCTAGCCCTCTCCCCTTGCGGGGAGAGGGGAACCGGCGTCAGCTCGCGGCTTTCTTCACCAGCGCGGCGATCCTTGCCTCCACTTCGGCTGTCAACTTCGTCAGAGCGAAAGCGGTCGGCCACATGGCGCCGTCATCCAGGTTCGCCTTGTCCTGGAAGCCAAGCGTGGCGTAACGCGACTTGAACTTCTGCCCGCTCTGGAAGAAGCAGACCACCTTGCCGTCCTTGGCGTAGGCGGGCATCCCGTACCAGGTTCTCGGCGAGAGGGCCGGCACGCTGGCCTTGACGATGGAATGGATCCGCTTCGCCATCGTGCGATCCGGCTCGGCCATCTCGGCGATCTTCGCGAGCACATCGCTTTCCCATTCCGCCTCGTTCGCGCTACCGCGGCTCGCGGCGACTCGCCGCTCCCGGAGGGTTTCCTTCATCGCGGCTCGCTCCTCCGCCGTCAGACCCGCGGACGCGCTTGCTCTCTTGGCTGACTTCTGCTTGTCCTTCATCGCAGGTTCCTCCTTTCCTTGTCGTGCTCGGGGCCTTCGGATCTTGCTGCGCCAGATGATCATGGCGCGCGCAAAGCGCGCGTTGCCGCGGCGATTCGCCCGGGTAAGGCAATCCGCTCCCAGCGTTTACGAGTTGAAACCATTAACAGGAGAAGGAGATGGCCACCGAACGACAGAAAGCAGCCGCGCGTCGCAACATCAAGAAGGCTCAGACGGTTTCAGCCAGTCGCCGGGGAAGCGGAAAGTCCCCGAAGCGAGGACAGCACCCGCTGAGCTCGCATGCGGAACGCGAGATCCCGACATCGAAATTCGCGTTCCCCAAGGAGCGCAAAGAGCCCCTTACCGACGCTCGACACGTCCGCAACGCGATCGCGAGGTTCAACCAGGTCGAGGATGTGAGCAAGTCCGAGCGTGATGCGGCCTGGCGACGCATCAAGGCCGCGGCCAAGAAGTACGGGATCGAGGTATCGCATAAGCCTTAGGGCGAGGTGCCGGAATGCCCAGCCGAGACGGGTCAGCCGATTCGCTGGGCCAGGGCCACGATGATCCCCTCCGGCCCGCGCACGTAGGCCATGCGCCAGATCTGCTCGTACTGGCCGATGCCGCCCACCAGGCGGTAGCCGTCCGCTGCCAGCCTGTCGACAGCGTCCTGGAGGTTGTCCACCTCGAAGCAAACGTTGCGCAGCCCCAGCTCGTTGGACATCGCATCGGGTGATCCCGGTTCATGGTCGGGCCGGATGAACCTCGACAGCTCGAGCCCGGTCCCTCCTCCGGGCGGTCGCAGCGTCACGATCTCGGAGCGCGAGTTCGGGATGCCGATGACGGTGTCGACGAACTCGCCTTCCATGAACATCCTGCCCTCGACCTCGAGACCCAGCGCGACGAAGAACGCCACCGCCGCATCGATGTCCGCGACCGTGATTCCGACGTGGTCGAAACGTGGAACAGGCGACATGGTGCATCCTCCCGCCTAAATGCCTCGAGGGCCGAGCGTCCTCGCCTGAGTATATGAACGGCCATGGAAGCGTCACCGTAGTCGGCTGACGTAAGACGGGAAATCGAGGTGGATCGAAAGGTCTGCCCCACCGTGGAGGAACCACCAGGAGCCGGCCGGCTGCTCCGCTTAATCCCAGCGCGGGGAATCCGCTTCGCGGTTCAATTGAGTGGTGCTGCTCGACGCCGAGCCGGCGCTTCTTCCGAGCCGGATCCTCATGGCGTTCACGCTCGGCTATCACATCCTCCTCGTCCCGCTCGGTGTCGCCCTTCCCACTCTGACCCTTGTCATGGAGGGCATCGGCCTCGCCCGCAAAGACGGTGTCGCGCTGCTCATCGCGCGCCGCTGGTCGGTGGTCATGGGCGTCCAGTTCGCGGTCGGCGCCGTGACGGGCACGATCCTGTCGTTCGAGTTCGGGATCCTGTGGCCGAAGATGCTCGGCCGCTTCGGCGCGGCATTCGGGCTCGGCTTCGCCATCGAGGGCTGGGCGTTCTTCCTCGAGGCCATCTTCATCAGCATCTACCTGTACGGCTGGAACCGGTTGCGTCCCCGGACCCACTTCCTGCTCGGGCTGGTGCTTCCGCCTTCGGGCTTGCTCGGCGCGTTCGGCGTGCTCGCGGCGAATTCGTGGATGAACACCCCGGGCGGAGTCACTCTGAAACCCAACGGCGTGCTTGACGTCGACGTCTGGGCGGCGCTTTTCACGAAGGCCCTGACGTACGAGTTCTGGCATTTCACGATCGCGATCTACCTCACGGCCGGGTTCGCGGTGGCGTCGATTTACGCCGTCGCATGGCTGCGCGGACGGCGCGACCGCTATCAGCGCCTCGCCTTCGGAGTCCCATTCACCATCGCGGCTGCGCTCGCGCCCGTCCAGTGGATCGTCGGCGACCTGTCCGCGCGGGCGCTCACGTTCGATCAGCCCGCCAAGTTCGCCGCCATGGAGATCACATGGCAGACGCGCTCCAACAACCCCGAGGTCATCGGCGGGTTGATCGATTCCGGTGGCAACGTGCACTTCGGCGTCGCCATTCCGTCACTGGATTCGATCCTGGTCGGCCTGTCGCCCTCGACGATCGTGCGCGGCCTGTCGAGCTTCGCCGGGAACGCGAGGCCCGACGCAATCGAGTCGAACCTGACTCATCTCTCTTTCGACCTGATGGTCGGGCTAGGGACCGCGGCCCTCCTGCTCACGGTCTGGTACTTCGCGGTGCTCGTGCGCCGCCGGCGGCTGCCGGAGTCGCGCTCGTTCTATCGACTGGCGGCGCTTGGGGGCGTGGGCGCGTACGTGACGGTGGAGGCGGGCTGGGTGACCACCGAGGTAGGCCGCCAACCGTGGATCGTGTACGGCGCGATGCGCGTCGCGGACGCGGTCACGAACGCATCGCCCGTCTTCCTCTGGTCCATGCTGGGCACGCTGATCGTGGTCTATGCCGGCATCGCCTTCTTCTTCGTCACGCTGCTGCTCAGGCTGTCCCGTAGGTGGCGGCGCGAGGATGAGGCCGGTGGCACCGAGCCGAGCGGCGCGAGGGGCCTGCCCTACGCCCCGAGGCCGCGAGCCGTCGAATGAACGTCACACTCGCCTATCTCATAGCGGCCGTACTGCTGGCGGCGGTGGCCGCCTACAGCACCGCCGGCGGCGTCGACTTCGGGGCGGGCATCTGGGACCTGCTCGCCGGAGGCGGCGAGCGCGGGCGCCGCGCGCGGGAGCTCATCGACCGTTCGATGGCGCCCGTGTGGGAGGTGAACAACGTATGGCTGGTGCTGGCGATCGTCCTCTGCTGGACGGGCTTCCCCATTCTCTTCGAGCGGGTGTTCCTCAGCCTCTATCCCCTCTTCAGC
>DATGJA010000289.1:0-8095 GCA_035295445.1 Polyangiaceae bacterium
CGGAAGTATCTCGGATGCCTGCATGCACGCCGATGTCGTCCTCCGAATATCCCTGCCTCTTCAGCCACTCGACCTGACCGTTGGCCGAGTAGTAGTCGCCTATCGCCGCGACAGTGACGCCCTCCCCGCGCCATGACGCGAGCCGCAGGCTGACCTCCTCTTGTGCCTTTTGGCTCAGGCCGTGGTCACCGAGAAAGAATATGTACTTGAACCCCTGCTTCCGCAGGCTGGCAGCAGCGCCTTGGAGAACCTCTTCGAGTGCGTCGTCAGCTACCCCGATGGTCCCATCCCACAGCATGTTCCCGCTTGCGGGCGGGCCGATCTCGCCCTCCGGCACATACGCGATCACGGGCGCGACAAGCGCATCGCCGAGACGCCTTGCGATCTCGCCCGCCGTGGCTCGAATAATCACGTTGTGCTTGCCGAGGACCATGTGCGGACCGTTCTGCTCCGTCCCGCCCGAGGGAACGATTACCGTCGTGTAGCCAGCCTGCACGGCCAGGTGGATCTCGGGCCACGTCAGCTCCTCCATGTAGACCGACTGCTGGGTGACCTCGGGTTCCGCGTCGATCGTCTTGATCTCGCGCAAGCAGACGAACGAGCCGAAGATGGCCGCGAGCAACACCGCCGATTCCTTCGCCGAGCCGTGTCTCATCAGGACCCTCGCCGCCTTCGCCGAGTCGGCGAACGGCTTCACGAAGAGCGCCGTCACCGAGCGAAACGGGTTGCGCTCTTCGCGGGTGACGCCGTATTCGATGTCTTCGTAGGCTACCGGCACGTACGACGTCCCGAGCATCGAGTCCCAGAAGGCGAAAATGAATCCGAAGTTCCGGTCTTTGTGCTGCGGCGCAGCGCTGTGATGCACCTGGTGCTGCGCGGGGCTGACGAGGATCCGCGAAAGCCATCGCGGGTAGCTCACCCATATCTGCGAATGGCGAAGGTTGTAGCCCGTCAGATAGAACAAAAAAATGATGAGATTGACGCCGAAAACCTCGTATTCGGTCACCTGCTGCCCCGACAGGTACCCGAATAACCCTATCCCCGCGCCGGTAAGGACAAAGACGCCCCCCGCCGAGAGAAGGAGATCGACGGGGTGCATCCGGAAGAGCGTCATCGGCGTCAGCACCTCGGCCGAGTGGTGTACCTCGTGAAACGGCCAGAGCACCGTGAGCTTGTGCATCGCGTAGTGCACAAGGACGGACGCCAGGTCGGAGAGCAGCGCGTAGACGATGGTGAACAGAACCTTCGACGCAACCGCGCCGAGCCACGGAGTTTGGAGAGGGCCGAAGGTCCGGGTCAGTGCGCCGTGGACGAGCAAGGCGAAGGGGCGCTCCGAGTACAGGAGTTGCGCGAGGACGCCGTAATAAATGAATCCGTTGCCGACGAAGTAGACATAGTCCTGCCGCGCCGAGTTGTGGCCATATACGCCGCGGTCGAACGCGTACGTGAAAAAGCCGCGGGACTCGTTTCCGTGCTGCCGTCTGGAGCGCCAGGCGAACCAGGCAATGGCTACCATCGAAAGGACGTAGAGGCCGAAGATCCGCTCGGCGGGGACGAAGAACCCCAGCCAATGGCGCGCCGTGTTGTTGAAGGCTGCGAGCCAGAAGTCCGGCAGACGCATGGCACCGCGGGGCGATCACCCCTCGTTGAACGCGTCCTCGACGAGCGCCCGGGCAGCGAGCTCCAGCGTCCCGACAATCACCCGCGCGGCCATCGCCTCATCGCCGAGGCGAGAACAATCCCTCACGGACGACGGCTGCACCCAGAACATTCGCACCGCCATCATGCTAACGAGAACACCGATCGCGCGCGATGAGAAACGTCGACGGTCCCTTGGCACCCGATGGATGGGCAAAAACGGGGGACCCTACACGCGGCCTGCAACGCGGGCACCGGTTGAATGCCGCTCAGCGTCCTCGCACCTATCAGTGCATGAAGACGACGGCCCTCGCGGCGCTCGCCGCGATTCTAGGCGTCGCGTCGACCGCCATCGCCCAGTCGGGCTTCAACGAGCCGAGTGACCCGTCGTCGCAGCCTGGACGCGATGCCGAGGCCCTGATCGACGCGATGACGGCCAACGCGCGTGTGGCGCGCGACGTCCTCCGGCGCGCCCGGGAGCGAAAGCACGCCGACGAGGTGCGCTGCTCGGACGGAGAGCTGTCGCGCGCCGAGGTCGCGCTGCACCGCGGCCGCGAGGACCTGGAGGCGATGATGCTCGCGATCGTAGCACACGATGTCCCGGGGGCTGCTTCGGCGAAGTACCGCCTTGAGATGCACGCGTCCGCGTCGCGTAACGCGGCATCTGCCGCGAAAGGTTGTATCGTCCGCGGCGACACCCCTACACCCGATTGGACCGAGGTGATCGTGCGCATCGACCCATGGCTGCGTGGCGTCGATCGTCTCGGCGAGTAGGTAGCGCTTATCGCGGACTGGTGCAGATGGCACGGCCCTTCGCCCGTGCTTATCATTCGGCATCCATGCGCGCCGTGCCCGTGCCTGTGTCGATCCTGGACCTCGCGTTCATCGGCCGGGGTCAAACGGCCCGCGACGCCTTCGACGCGAGCGTGAAGGTCGCCCAGCGCGCGGAAGAGCTGGGCTATCGACGCGTCTGGTACGCCGAGCACCACAACATGCCGACCATCGCGTCGTCGGCGACGAGCGTCCTCATCGAGCACATCGCCTCGAAGACGCGCACGATCCGAGTCGGCGCCGGGGGCATCATGCTTCCCAATCACGCGCCGCTCGTGATCGCGGAGCAGTTCGGCACGCTCGAGGCCCTTCATCCCGGCCGCATCGACCTCGGTCTGGGGCGGGCTCCCGGGACGGATCCGACCACGACGCGGGCACTGCGCCGGAGCGTCGCATCGGCCGATTCGTTCCCCGAAGACGTCCTCGAGCTCCAGGCCTACCTCGCGGAAGAGACGCGTGTCCCCGGCGTGAACGCGACGCCGGGCCGAGGCTCGAAGGTCCCTCTCTACATCCTGGGCTCATCGCTCTTCGGCGCGCAGCTCGCCGCGGCGCTCGGTCTTCCGTACGCGTTCGCATCGCACTTCGCCCCCCGCGACCTGGTACAAGCGGTCGCCGTTTACCGGCGCGCATTCCGCCCGTCGGGGCAGCTGCAGACACCCCATGTGATCGCCGGGCTCACGGTGATAGCCGCCGGGACGACGCGCGACGCGCAAGAGCAGCTACGCGCCGTGGAGCGTGCGCGCGCCCGCTCGCTCCTCGCCAGGGGCCAGCCGTTGACGGACGAGGAAGCGGACGTGCTGCTGCTGTCGCCGGCGGGGCAACAGCTCCGCCAGATGCTCACTTACGCCGCCGTGGGCACCCGCGATGAAGTGCACGCCTACGTCGCGGACTTCGCACGTCACTCCTGTGCCGACGAGCTCATGGTCCTGCACCCCTCTCCCGCGCTGGACGCGCGGCTGCGTTCCGTCGAGATCCTCGCCGAGGCAGCCGAGCGTGCCTGTGCGTAGGCAGGCTTGAGCTGCACCTCGACGTCGCCGAGCTCGTCTCCGGTCATCGCCCGCGACGTGCGACCGCAAGGGCGCCCAAGCCGACCGCGAATACCCCGGTGCCTGCGAGCGGGTACGGGAAGATGCGCCACCCGTGCGCGTCTGCCGAGCCCACGCACACGCAAAGGAGGCTAGCTCGGTGCGCGTCTTCCCAGGTGAACGAGGCACGATCGCAAAGCACGCTGTGGCACGTCCCGGGCGTGACGTTGAAGGGCCCGGCGTTGCCGCAGGGATCTCCCTCGTGCGCGCTGGTCCCGCACGCGTCTTCCGGAAGCGCGTCCGCCCTCGCCATTCCGGCACACAGGAAGGTCCAGATCATGACCGCCGAGACGAAGGCGAAGGAGGGGCCCGCGCGGGCCCGCGAAACGGCCCAACCCACCATGACCTTCTCCTCGGGCACCGATGCCAGGCCGTATTCGGACGGGCGCGACGGTCCCCTGCGCGATGTCGGCCTTGAATTTTGCACGGACGGAGCTCAGGCGCAGCCGCCGCTCCGCGTCGTGCAGCCGCACGTGCCGTCCGACAAACAACACGCCCCGCGCGTGCAGCTGTCGCATTGGGGGTCGTTGGGGCAGGAGGTGACGCCGCCTCCCGACGCCCCGCCGTCCCCACGCCCGCTGGTCGAACCGGACCCGCCGCCCGCCGAACCGGTCCCAGATGACCCCGGGCGGACGCGCTCTTCGCGTCGTTCGGGAGCGATTTCCCCGGGGACGCCCGGGTCGAGGACGCCGTGTTCCTGCGCGCGGTCGCGCGGTCGCGACTCGGAGACCGTGGCGGCGGGGCCGCTCTGGCCCGCGCCTACCTCGCCGCGTTTCCACACGGGCTGCGGCGGCGCGAGGCGGAGGAGCTGGCCCGGGATGGCGACAAATCGCGTTGAGTGGATCGAGGCGAGAGGGAATGGGCGCTCGCCACCCCCCAGCCCGCTCCCGCGGCTTGCCTAGTCCCGCCGGCCCGTGGGGCGCAAGAAGTGCCGGCGCGCGCGCGGCTTGCGGTTCCGACGACGGACAGGACGCCGGCAAACCGCGGTGAGTCACGGGGTTCTCTCGTGGGTACCGGGCTTGCATTGTCTCCCTGAGAGAGGTTTCACGACGCTTGAGCTGCCGAAGCGGTCCTCCCCGAGGAGATAGGAGCTCTGTCACCATGATCCGTTTCAATCGGCGATTCGCATTCACCTTCACGGCGGTCGTCTGGGCTTGCGCATTGGGTTCTGCAGGGGCCCTTGCGTACGTCCTCGATCGTCCCGTCCAGATCCGCGAGACACCGGGGCACAGCGCGGTCGTCGCGCCCGCCCGACAGGAGATCGAACCCGTCAACACTCCCGCCACCGAGGAGCAGCGCGTCCTCGAGATTCCAACCATCACGATCACGACAGCCAGGCACCCCGCCCGCGTCGTGGCGCGTCCGCCCGCACCCGGGCCCAACGAAGAACAATTGCCCGACATCGCCAAGATGAACTGCACCGAGTGGCGCGAGCTCCAAGCAGGCTCGGGACGGGTGCAGGTCTGCGAATGATACAGCTGCCGCGCGCCGGCCGAGTACACGTTTCCACTCGACGTTCGTGAGACGGCGCGTCATCGCTAGCATGCGGCCGTGACGATGAAATGCACCAACTGCGGCGCGCCGCTCGACGCCAATGCGGCCGCTCGCGGTGCATGCGGGTTCTGCCAGGCGGCGACCGCCCGGGGCGGTCCCCGCGCCGTCGGTCGAGCATGGTGTCGCCGAGATCCTTCAGGCAGTTCGCGCGGCACAGCCTGGCGCGCCAAGAGTGTTCGTCGCCAGCAGCATCGCCGTGAGCGAGCAGGCATACGCCTCGCTCCCGGGGATGCCGCCCGAAATGCGATCGCAGGTCGAGGGGAGGCTCCGGCGCATGCACGAGCTCCTCGGGCCGGTCGACCCCAACGCGGTCCTCGCGCAGGCCCTCGCGCCGGCGGCCTCGCCGCAAGCTCCTCGGCGGGTCGCGCGGGTTGGTGCGAGGTTCAGGTAGGCGGGCACCTATCGACTTGCCCGCCGGCAGGACCCGGCGCTTTTCGGTTACGCGGTCGGCCCGCATTCCTGAAAAGCAGTTCTTCTTTGCGCCGGACGGTCCAGCTCTGGCGCGCGCGACGACAGGACGGCAATCGAATGGGCGACGAACGCCGTGCGCGAATCGCTCGACTGGGCGGCGCGCTTTTCGTCCTCCGACACCGAGCACGATTGCGAGTTCGTGTCGTTGCGCCACGGGGCGAAGTACCCGCTGTCCGAAGGACGAATCGCTTCGACAAGGGGCTCGACGGGACGATCGCCGAAACCGACCGTGTGTCACCCGAGAGCATCGCGTTCCACTTTCGCGCGCTCGCCCAAGGGGCGACGGCCGAAGGCGCGGCGCTCGAGCTCGACCTGCATCACGTCGAGGTGCGCTGCGACTCGTGCGGCACGACCTTCGCGCCCGACGACCACGTGCGGTTGTGCCCGAGCTGCGGGAGCGCGCGGGGGGCGAGCTGCTCGGGCCCACGGGAGTCACGATCGGCGCGATGGAAGTGGAGGGATGAAGGTGCCGCCGAGGGAGCCGGCGCGCGATGACCGCACTATGGGCCCCCGGCGATGCACGCGCGGGCTCGCTCGAGCAGTCGACTCCGTTGCCGGAGATTCTCCGTGAGCGACGCCGCGCGCTCGAACTCGGCGCGCGCCTCGTCGAGCCGGCCGAGCTTTTCGAGCAGGTGCGCGCGCGCGCTCGGGAGCAGATGGTAGCCGCGAAGCGCGGGTTCGTCGGTCAGCGCATCGAGCGCTTCCAACCCGACCGCCGGTCCCTCGGACATCGAGCGGGCCACCGCGCGGTTCAAGCGTACGACCGGGGACCCGGCGACGGCATCGAGCTCGCCGTAGAGGGAAGCGATCCGCGCCCAGTCCGTCTCGTCCGCCGCTCGCGCCCGCGCGTGGCACGCCGCGATCGCGGCTTGGAGCGTGTACCGAGCGCGCGGGCTCGCGAGGCTCTCGGCCCGTCGAAGCTCGGTCAATCCGTGCTCGATGAGGGATCGATCCCAGCGAGAGCGATCCTGATCCATCAAGAGCACCGGGTCTCCGACCTCGTCGACCCGCGTCGCCGCGCGCGACTGCTGGAGCTCCATGAGGGCCAGAAGCCCGTGCACCTCGGCGTCGTCGCGGACGAGCTCCGCGAGCATCCGTCCGAGGCGAAGAGCGTCCTCGCACAGGTGCGGGCGCATGAGATCGTCGCCCGCCGTGGCGGCGTAGCCCTCGTTGAAGACGAGGCAGACTACGTCCCGGACGGAGGCGAGCCGCTCGGCGAGCCGGGGTCCCCGCGGCACCTCGAAGGGTGCGCGCGCCTCGCCCAGCGCGCGCTTTGCTCGAACGATTCGCTGTGCGATCGTCTGTTCCGGGACGAGGAACGCGCGCGCGATTTCCGCGGTCGTCAGGCCGCAGAGCAGGCGAAGCGTCAGCGCGATGCGGCCTTCCATCGGCAGCACCGGATCGCACGCGATGAGGATCAAACGCAGCACGTCGTCGCCTACCTCGTCGTCGATCCTCGCCTCGAGATCCGGACGGATACGCTCGCGTTCGCGCTCGAGCGGCGCGATCTGCTCGTGCTTGCGCGCGACGACGGCGTTGCGCTTGAGCGTGTTGATCGCGTGATTGCGCGCCACGGCCTGCAGCCAGGCCCCCGGGCTGTTCGGGATCCCGGACCCAGGCCACTGTTCGAGAGCGGCGACGAGCGCATCCTGCGCGAGCTCCTCCGCCAGCCCGACGTCACGCACGAGGCGCACGAGCCCGGCCACGAGGCGCGCCGACTCCGTCCGGAAGACGTCGCGGATCGCCTCGTCGGAATCGCGAGCGCTCACCGCGTTCATTCAAGCACGCGGGCGAGCGCGGGGCGAAGGCGGATTCGCTAACTGCGACCGCCCTGCTCGTACACGGCGAGCACCTCGCCGTGGCCGTCACCAGCGACGGTCATGAACCGGCGGGCCACGTCGAGCGCCTCCTCCAACGACTTGACCTCGACGATCACGAACCCGTCAATGAGCTCCTTGGTCTCCGCGTAGGGGCCGTCGACGGTGAAGTTGCCGGCGGACATCTTGACCCGGGTCCCCTTGCTCGGCCGCTGCAGCCCACCGGTCATCACCAGGATGCCGGCCTGGGCCGACTCCTGCGCGAACTTGCCGAGCTTCGCCATCTTCTCGGGCGTCGGGGGCTCCTTCACGGTCGGCTCGTAGGTCATGAGGAATTTCATGTCTTTGTCTCCCTTTCGTGACCGAGCCCGATCTGGCCCGGCTTCGAAGGATCGTCAACCGAGCGCCGCGTGGATCGACACCCCGGCGAAAAAAAAAGAAGGCTGCCTCCGATGTCGATCCCGAGGTCGCTCGTTTGACGTCCCCCCAAAGGAGACGATCATGAAACTCGAACTCGACCTCACCGCCACGGCTGCCGTCGCCGCCATCGCGCTGGCCATGCCAGCCTGCACCCAGAACGACCACCACGCGATATCGGAGACCGCCTCGAGCGTGCAGCCTTTGTGCTTGCGGACGCCGCTCCCGCTCCCGATGACGAGCGGCTACGCGCCAGTCGACGGCCTACGCGAGTACTACGAG
>DATGJA010000290.1:0-2378 GCA_035295445.1 Polyangiaceae bacterium
AGGAGCGCCGCTCCGAAGATGACGAGCCCGGCGATGAGGCCGACGCGCGCCGTGGACGTCTTCTCGTGCGGCGCGAGCGCGAGGAGCGCGAGGATGCCGCCCTCCCCCCGGTTGTCCGCGCGCATGATGAAGGTCAGGTACTTGACGGTGACGACCATCATCAGAGACCAAAAGACGAGCGACAGCACACCGAGGAGGTTCGCCTCGGTGGCGGCGACGCCGTGGTCGGGGTCGACGCACTCTTTGATCGCGTAGAGGGGGCTGGTCCCGATGTCGCCGAACACGACGCCGGTCGCCATGAGGGCCAGCCGCTGGACGCTCGTATGCGCCCCCGTCGGGGGGACGGACGTCGATTCGATGCGCGGGACGGAACCTGGAGTCGACGACAAGGACATCTCGCGGGACGGCGTGGCCTATCCTTTACCGCGGCTGGGTCCGGCAGTCGACGGGCGCCGCGGATTTCAACTGACGGCCTGGGTGAGGCTCGGCGCCGTCAGGCGTGGACCCCCGCTCAGATTGAGCCGCACGGGGAGGACGACCATCGGCAGGCCCGCGTGCTGCAGCCGGCGCTGGACGATGAACGCGGTCTCGTTGTGCAGGACGCGCGTGACGAACGTGTCCTCGTCGAAGATGAGCTGGCCTGCGACGAAGAGCGCCTTCGGATATTCCTTCGTCACCTCCACGGCGATCTTCTCGGCTTCGACCGCCACTTCGATCCCCGTCGCGAAGCGGCTGGTCGCGGGTAGGCCGAGCCAATGCGCGTACTTGACGTACTTGTCGAGGGCCTGCTGCGTCCGGCGCTCGAGCTCGTGCACCTCGGCGACGCCCTTGAAATTTCCCGAGTCGATGACCGCGATGGAGCAGAAGACGATCCCCTTGAAGTGGTCCGGGAACATCCGCAGGAGCGTGAGCAGCGCGTGCCGTCCCAGGCCGCCGTAGCCGCCGACGAAGAGCACCGCGACCGCGGCCTTGCGGTCGGGGAGCGCGGCCTGCGCGGGATCGCCGGCGCCCGCCTTGGCCTCCCGCTCCACGTCCGGCAGCGGGTCGGTGAGCTCGAGATCGAGGCGCCGGATGGCGTCGACGACCTGACCGTAGTGGGCCTTGATCCACAGGCAGATGGCGACCAGGACCCCCGTGACGACGAGCGTGAGCCAGCCGCCCGCGGCGAACTTCTCGAGGACGGTGACGACCAGGATCGTCAAGCAGAGGCCGAGCCCGACCAGGTGCACGGGCAGGTGCTTGTACCAGTCCTTGTGCTCGGCGCGGTGCCGGATCCAGAAGCGGGCCATCCCCAGGTTCGACAGCGAGAACGTGAGGAACACGTTGATCGAGTACATGACGACGAGCTTCTCGACGTCGCCGCCCGTGTAGACGAGGGCGGCCACCGACGTGAACCCCATCAGGAGCACGCCGTTGTGCATGCTGAGGCGCTCCGACAGCGCCGCGAAGCGGTGAGGAAGCCACGAATCCACGGCCATGTTGGCCATGACGCGCGGTCCGTCCACGAAGCCCGCCTGCGCGGCGATGACGAGCAGGCCGGCCTCCGACGCGAGCGCGAGCGTGGTGAACCATGCACCTGCGTTCCACCCGCCGACGTGCCATCCGCCCGTCACCCGTTCGAGGAGGACGGCGTTCATCGTCTTGTCCTCGACGGGTGTCGCGTGCACGAGGAGGTACGAGAGGATGATGCCGCCGGCGGTGATCGCGAGCGAAGCGGCCATGAGGCCCATCGTGTGCTTGGCCGTCCGGACCTTGGGCTCGCGCATGATGGGCACGCCGTTCGAGACCGCCTCGATGCCGGTGTACGTCCCGCCGCCGAGCGAGTAGGCACGCACGAAGAGCAGCAGCGCGCCGAACGTCCCGAGCGCACTCACCGTGTGGCCGAAGTTCGCGCTCGTCTCCGCGGCGACCGTGCCGATCTGTCCCAAGTTGCCGAAGATGGCGACCACGAGCAGCACGGCGTGCGTCGCCACGAAGGCGATGAAGATGGGCAGGATCGCCTGGACCGACTCTTTGACGCCCCGCAGATTGAGGATCGTGAGGACGCCGATGGCGCCGATCTCGACCCCGACCTTCACGCGCTGGACCGGGTCGAGCAGCGAGCCGACGTCCTCCGCGCGCAGACCTATGGCTCCCGGGCCGAACCACTCGCGCGGGATCATGCTGAAGATCGCGTCCCCGCCGGAGGCGATCGAAGTCGTGATCGTCAGGACGTAGTCGACGAGCAGCGCGCTGCCGCTGACGACTCCCACTCGCGGCCCGAGGAGCTTCGTGGCCACCAGATAGCCGCCGCCGCCCGACGGGAAGTGCTCGATGATCCGCGAGTAGGCGTACGAGATGATGAAGACGGTGAGCGCCGTGCCCGCGGCGAGGCCGAC
>DATGJA010000291.1:0-15161 GCA_035295445.1 Polyangiaceae bacterium
GATGGGGGACGCCGTCCTCGCGGCGCAAGGTCTCGCGGGGGCGCCGCCGTCGGTCACCCCGGTCGCGGCCTGGGGTCCGGGCCGCGTCGACGTCACGACAGCCGCGGGGACGGAGCCCGCGAGGATCCCGGACTTGAGGCCCGCGCGCTTTCTCACCTTCCTGCAGCAGGACGCCACCGTGCGCGCGCGGAACCTCGTCACGCTGGCCATCCGGATCGAGACGCTCATCATCACGTCGAACGAGAGCGCGGTGCGTCCACCGCGCCTCGTCTGCCTGGCCCTCGCTGTGTACGTCGCGTCCCTCGCGGACCAGCTGCCCTCCGGGGAGGCGGCGTCGACCGCGTCGCCTCACGGCGCGGCGGTCTTCGCGTCCGAGTGCGCACGGTGCCACGCGGGCCCGGGTCTGACGGGGGATCCTGTGCCCCTCGCCATCGTGGGAACGGACCCGACGCTCGGCCGGTCGGCGAGCCGCGGCACGGGCGACTACCGCGTCCCGTCGCTCCACGGCGTGGGGACGCGCGGCCCCCTGCTCCACGACGGGACGCTCGCCTCGGTCGACGCGATGTTCGATCCGGCGCGACTCTCGCCCGACTTCGCCGGGGGGCTCCACGGAGCAGGCGCCGTGGAGGGGCACCCGTTCGGCCTCGATCTCGACGCAACCGATCGCGACTCGCTGCTCACGTACTTGCATGCCCTTTGAGAACGACACCAAACGAGCCCGCCTCATGAACAAGCGACCACTCCTCTCCGGACTTGCGTTGGCCCTGGCCGCGTGCGGCGGGCAAACGTCCTCTTCGACGCCCGAGCCCGACGGCTCGACTCCCGCCGCGAGCGGCGCCGGTAGCGGCAGTACCGCGGAGAGCGGCTCCGCGAGCACCGGCTCGACTTCGAGCGGCACCGATCGCAGAGCCTCGACCGGAGTGGCCAATAGCGGGGCGACCAGTGGAGGTGCCACGACGGGAGCCACGACGGGAGCCACGAGCGGCCAGACCTCGAGCGGCAGCGGCTCGACCTCGGGCGCCTCGACGGGCGCGCCGTCCGACGCCGGGTGCCTCGCGACCTTGTACGACGGGGGGCCCCGCGCTGCTCCGGCGCAGCACCGCGCGACGGCGGCGGCGTGCGGACCGTCGACCGGATGCATCCCGGACGCGGGCGGCGGACAGTCCTGCAAGACCGACACGGACTGCGTCCACGACGGCGCGTACGACCCGTTCTCGCACTGCCTGCACGGCCGCTGCGCGATCGACCAATGCCTCGCCGACTCGGACTGCCCGTCGACGCAGGCCTGCAGCTGCTCGGCGAACTACTACGGCGGCAACAGCTGCATTCACCCGAACCTCTGCGTGCCGGCGGCGTGTCACGTGGACGCGGACTGCGGCCCCGACGGCTTCTGCTCGCCGACGGCGGGCTACTGCGGCCTCGTGGAGGGCTTCTATTGCCACAAGCCGAGCGACCCGTGCTTCGACGGCACGGAGTGCGGCCTCGGCGGCGCTTGCGTCTACACCCCTGCCGCCGGGGCGTTTTGTTGCGGGGCCGGCGCCGGCTGCGCGGGCTGATCCTTGTCGTCCTGGAGAACACCCATGAAGGCGCGGCTCTTCGTCTTGATCGGCACGCTGGTCCTGGTTCGGTGCGGTGGGCAAACGTCCTCCTCGACGCCCGGGCCCGACGGTTCGGCTCCTGCGACGAGCGGCGCGGGCACGGGCAGCTCGGCCCCGAGCGGCGCGAGCGGCGGCAGCTCGACGGGCGCGGCCCCGGGCGCCGGGTGCTTCGCGGACTCCACGTTCGACGGCGGCCCGCGTCCCGCGCCGGCTGATCACCGCGCGCTGCCGAAGACCTGCGCCACGTCGCCCCTGTGCACGAGCATGGACGCTGGTACGGGGCACGCCTGCTCGACCGACGCCGACTGCGCCGGCGTGGACGGCTCGTTCAACCCGCTGTCGAGCTGCCTGCGCGGTCAGTGCAGCTTCGATCAATGCCTCGACGACTCTGACTGTCCCTCGAACCAGGTGTGCAGTTGCTCGGCGGATTCCTACGGCGGCCTCGGTTGCCATTCGAACGCGTGCGTCCCCGCCACCTGCCACGTCGACGCCAACTGCGGTCCCGGGGGCTTCTGTTCGCCCGACACGAGCGGTCACTGCGGGTACATCGTGGGCTACCATTGCCACAAGCCGACTGACCCCTGCTTCAACAACGCCGAGTGCGGGCTGGTCACCTCGCCCGGAGGCTGCGTGTATTCGGCGCCGCTCGGGCAGTTCTGTTGCGGACAGGTGTCCGTCTGCAACGGCTGACGCGGGCCTGTGCTTACTGCCAGCTGCCCTCGAGGCACGTTGCGTCTTTGTCGGCCAGCACGAACGCCGCGAAGATGCACATCTCGTCCGGAAACGTGATCGTCTTGCTTCCGTCGTTCGCCCAGGTGCACGTCGTATGGAGCGTGCTTCCCGCGGGG
Organism: Polyangiaceae bacterium; assembly: GCA_035295445.1. Lineage (GTDB taxonomy): Bacteria > Myxococcota_A > Polyangia > Polyangiales > Polyangiaceae > Palsa-1150. The sequence goes on from DATGJA010000291.1 coordinate 2,447, forward strand.
ATGAGCCTGGGCGACTGCAGCGGGAACGTCGTGTAGTTCGGATGGAACGCCCACGAGGGATCCCACACGGGATCGACCTGCAGGGGCGTGACCGTCCCGTCGGCGCCGATGAGCTCCGTCGTCGTCGCGTCGAGGACGCTTCGCCCCTGGATGGGCGTCGCCCCCGCGTTGATGTAGTGCGACTGGATGAGCAACGCGCTGCCCTTCGGCGCGCGGAAGACGACGCCGGCGGGCAGAGGGATCGCGCTGTTACCCTCGCCCCCGATGCCGCCGAGGGTCCTCTGCGTGAGCTGATCGGCCTGCAGAAAAGCGTGGTTCGAGCCGACGGCTCCACGTCGGTCGTCGCGTAGAGGTTCGCGTGGTGGCCTCCCGCCGATTGCTTGCCCGTCACCTCGACGACGTCTCGGTCGCCGTCGAGGGGCGGGGCGACCCACTCTTCCCAGAGGAGGTCGCCCCCGGGGAGGACCATCACGGGCTGCGTCTCGTAGCGAACGAAGCCCGCCGCGACGGGCGGCATCCCAAGGTCCGAGCCGGGATAGCTCGCAGCCTTCGGCTCCGGCGGCTGGGCCCGCGACGGGGGACGGGGCGGCGCCCGAGCCGCCGCACGCCGCCAAGAAGAGGAACGCCAGGACGGGTCGGGTGGCCGGGGCCGGGGATGGCTCGTTCATGCAGCACCTCGTGCGTGCCGTTTACCCCGGAGCGCCGTTGTTCAAATCGGACTTTGGCTGGCCGTTTCGGCCAACCGTTCTCTCGCGTGACCTTCCCTGCGACCTCGAGCAGCCGCAGGCGCGGCTCGACTTCGAAGAGTTCGGTCGGGTGCTCTCGGCCGCGGTGGCCGCGACGGGCGACGAGGCGCTCGGCCTTCATCTGGCGGAGCAGATGCCGGAGGGCGCGGCGGATCTGCTCGCCCACGTGGCCGCGCACGCCCCGACCATGCGCGAGGCGATCGAGACCTGCTCGCGATTCGCGGCGCTCGCCATGGACGGCCTCCTTCTATCGACGCGCGACGAGGGACGGACCTGGGTGGTGAGCTACGATTTCCCGCGCTCGAATCCGCTGACGGATCGCCTGCTCGCCGAGTTCCTGATGGCGGGTCTGGTGCGCCTGGCGCGCACGTTCCACGGCCCGGGGGTTCTGCCGCGCCAGGCTCGCTTCGAACACGGGCGCCCGAAGGACGCCCGCGAGTACACGCGCGTGTTCGGCGATGGTCATCGATTTCGCCAGGCCGCGACGTCGATCGCGTTCGATCGCGATGTGGCGGATCGGCCGCAGATGCACCGGCACCCGGAGCTCTACGACTTGCTTCGCGAAGAGGCGCAACGCCGGCTCGACCAGCTCTCGACCGAGGGCCGGTCCGTCGCGAGCCTCCGCCGGATCCTCGGTGCGCTGCCGCCTTCGCGCATTCCGGCCATGGCGACGGCCGCCCGCCGCCTCGGGATGAGCGAGCGCTCGTTGCGACGGCGCCTCGCCACCGAGGGCACGTCCTATCGCGAGGTCGTCCGCATCGCCCTCGAAACCACGGCGGGCCGCATGCTCCGCGATCCCGGACGCAGCATCAAGGAAACGGCGTCGGCGCTGGGCTTCGCGGACTCGGCAGCCTTCCACCGAGCCTTCAAGCGCTGGACGGGCGTGACGCCCCTCGAGTACCGCCGGCGAGAGCGAAGCGAGAGAGCGGACTAGCGACTCCGCGCCTCACGGCGGCGTCGCTGGCATGCAATTGAAGGGCGACTGGCTCTGCAGGCCGCACACGTACAGCATCGCGCCGTAGACGCACGACTGATAGATGCAGCCCTCACCGTTCTTGCACTCCGACGAGACCTTGCAGAGCTGACCGGAGGCCTGGGTCGAGGTCTGCGGGTGCGGGCTGCAGAACCCGCCGTCCGGGACGTTCTGGCAGACGGTCTGGACGACGCCCTGAATCGTGTTCTCGACTCCGCAGCACACCGTGCCCGACGGGCAATCGCACGCCTGACTGCAGTGCAGGGTGGCCTGATTGGACGGGCACGTCGCGTTTGCCCCCTTGATGCACTGCGTCTGCAGAGAAAGCGAGACGCAGCAGGTGTTCGAGCGCAAGTCGCACGGCGTCGTCCCGCACATCGGCGCGACGTACGGACCGCACGTCGCGGGCCCGTCGGTGCTCGAGCCCCCCTCGAGGCTGGAGTCGTCGCCGGCGTCCGTCGTCGCGTCCGAGGTGTCGCCGGACGACGCGCCGGAGGAGGCGCCCGAGGGTGCGCCCGACGACGAGTCCATGTCCGACGCATCGTCCGTCGCGCCCGAGGCGGCGCCGCTCGAGCCCGAGCCGCTGTTTCCGAAGGGATTCGTCGGCGCCATGAGCTGACCCGACGACGCCGACGTGGGCGCGCCGCCGCCGCCGGTGACGATCATGACGAGCTGGACGCCCCCGTCGCTCGGTGGGGCTCCGTCGGTCTTCGTGGCCGAGCTGGACGTGCCGCACGCGGAGAGCATGGCCGGGGCGAGGAGGGAGCCGACCCCCAGAACCGTGATCAGTGCACGGACCCCGTTCGCGAAGCGGGCAATCATAAGCAGGCCTCCTAACGAATCCCCCGCGCTACGGTAGCACGCTCTCGCCGCTTTTCTCGCCCCCACAGAGGAGCAGAGGAGCCAGGCAACCTGCGCGCGAACTTGCGCAGAGTCGCGCAGAGTTGCCAGTGCGTAGTCTCGCGCAAGTGGCCATAAGCGCCGCGCCGCGGCGTCTCCTTCGAGCTTCAAACGCGTCCGAAGACGCCCCGGCAGAACACTCGGTGGCCCGCCGCGACTCCTCGACGAAGAAGTCGGCGTGCGGTAGCGTCTCGGGCATTCTCTTGCGGAAGGGGTCGACGACGTGAGCTTGAAGAAGCCCCTCGTAGCTTTTGGGAGGACGGTTGGAGCTTGCGTGGTGGGGGCCGCGCTCGTGGCCTGTTCGGGGGCGTCCAAAGGCACGCCGTCGGACGCGGGTGTGGGGAGCGCGGAGGCCGGGGCCATGGTCTCGCCGGGCACCGCGGCGTCGCTGCCGGTGTGCACGGATGCCGGCCTGGCGATCGCCTTCAACCCCATGTACTCCGCGTTCATCGACGACGGGATGCACACGTTCCAGATCCCGGCGATCGTGGTCGGCTCGAACCAGTCGGTCACCTGGATCGCCGACGGGACGATGGTCGGCATGCAAGCCGACATGGAGCGCCCGAACGAGGTGCTCATCACGATGCTGCGCGCCGGGAACACCACGATCGCGGTCCAGAGCATGGACGGCAAGTGCGGCTCGGCGACGCTGACTATCTCGAGCGCCACGGAGTCCGATTGGCAGATCGGCAACGCCCGCTACAACGACGGCAACTCGCTTCGCTTGCAGGGCGGCGCGACGGGCGGAACGGGCAGCCCGCTCGAGCTGATGGCGGACGGGGGCGGCCCCGCGTGCACGAACTGCCACGGCGAAACGGCCACGAACGGGCCCTTCACCGACGTCTCGCATACGCCGGAGCAGACGGGCGGTTTCAGCGACGACGAGATCCTCAACATCGTCCTTCATGGCACGTTCCCGGAGGGCGGTTACTTCGATCCGACCATCGCGCCCTACGCCGCCTGGCAGAACTTCCACCGCTGGGCCGACATTCAGCCGGACCAGCAGCGGGGAATCATCACGTACCTGCGATCGCTGACGCCGGCACCCCAGAAGGGTCAGGTGAATTTCGGCGCGTTCGCGCTCGACGCGTCGATGGGCGTCGCGGGCGACACGGACGCGGGCGCGGACGACGCGGGCGGCGACTGACCGCGGTGGCTGTGGGGTCCTTCGGCGCCCGGCCCGGAATGGCGCCTCAGGACGACGGCAAGTCGTGCAGACGGCGGTCGAAGTAGCGACGTTCCATCGGACTGCGCGCGACGGCTCGCGCGGCGCGGAAGTGCTCTCGCGCCGCTTCGCGTCGCCCGCGTCGGAGCTCGAGCTCGCCGAGAGCCGCCGCGTAGAAGGGTGACCCCGACAGTCGCTCTTTGCCCTCGATGGCTTCGATGGCCGCGAGGCCACGCTCGGGTCCGTCGCGTTCGCCCAGGGCGATCGCCCGGCTGAGCGCCGCGACGGGCGACGGGCGGATGTTCATCAGCGTGTCGTAAAGGCGGACGACCGCGTCCCAGTTGGTTTCGCGGGTGCTCGGCGCCGTCGAGTGCGAGAGCGCGATGGCCGCCTCGACGTGGTACTCGCTGAGCTCCGGGCCCTCGGCGGACAGGTCGAGCAACCGCTGCCCCTCGGCGATGAGCTTCGCGTCCCAGCGCGTCCGGTCCTGCTCCCCGAGGGAGCGAAGCTCGCCGGACGCGTCGATGCGCGCGGGGAGTCGAGCGGCGTGCAAGCACAGGAGCGCGGCGAGCGCGTACGTCGCCGGCGATTGGGAGACCGGGTGGTCCACGAGCAGCGAGGTGAGACGCACCGCCTCCTCGCAGAGCTCGATGCGCACCGCCCGTTCGGCGCACGCGCCGTGGTAGCCCTCGTTGAAGAGCAGGTAGACGGCGCGCCGCACGGCCGGGAGACGCCCGGCGAGCTCCTTGCGATCGCCGAGGTCGAACAAGCGCTTCGATCCGGCGAGGACGCGCTTCGCTCGCACGATGCGCTTCTCGATCGCCGCGTCCGAGGCGAGAAACGCGCTCGCGATCTCCCCGACGCCGAACCCGCACAAGATGTGGAGCATGAGCGCCACCTGCCCCTCTTCGGCGAGGCGCGGGTGACAGCACGAGAACATCATTCGCAGGAGGTCGTCCTGGATGGCGGGGTTCTCGAAGATTTCCGCGACGGCGGGGACGAGGGTCCACTCGCTCTCGAGCAGCCGTCCGAGCTCCGGGGCGAAGGTCCGCGCCGTTCGTTCGCGCCGGAGGACGTCGAGCGCGCGATTTCGCGCCGCCGTCATCAGCCAGGCGCTCGGGTTCTCCGGGATGCCATGGAATTTCCACACCTCCAGCGCGCGGCAGAGGGCGTCCTGGACGACGTCCTCCGCCAGCGCGAGGTTGTGCACTCCGAAGACACGAACGAGCGACGCGACCATCTTGCCCGCCTCGCGCCGGAAGAGGTGATCCGCCGGGCCCGAGGGGGCGGCCCTTTCTTCCGGGCGCTGCGGGGGGTCGCTCGTCCGCACCGAACTCACATCTTCATGACCGGACGGACTTCGACAAGACCCCCGACGGCGAAGATCGGACACTCCTCCGAGAGCTCCACGGCGTGGGCGAGATCGCGAGCCTCGACGAGCGAGTATCCCGCGACGAGGTCCTTCTCGGCGTAGGGGCCGTCCGTCGCCGTCTTTTGGGGGCCCCGAGCGATCTTGCCCGTCCGGTCGAGGGGAGCCCCGCCGTCCTTGAGGTTGCCCTGCTCGCCGAGCTTCTTCAGCCAGGTCATCCAGCGCTGCATCTGTTGCTGCATCTTCTCCGGCGTCGCCGGTCGCTCGCCGCCACGGTAGAGAAACATGTATTCGCTCATGGGAATCACCTCTCGAGGCCTGCCCGAAACCCGGCCGGCCAGCGCCTCGGTCCTTTCAGCGCCTCGACGTTCGGGCGGCCGCCGCCCGGACAACTTTTTTTCCTCGGGCAGGAGCGCTACGCCTCCCCAAACCCGCGGGCGGTGACTATGGTCCTCGCCTCGCGGCGAGATGCAAAAGTTAGTCGACGGCGTCCACGCCTTCCGGGCTCAGTACTTCACGACGCACCGGGCGCTCTTCCGTCGCTTGGCCGAGCGGGGTCAGCAGCCGGAGACCCTCTTCATCACGTGCTCCGACTCGCGCGTCGTCCCCAACCTCATCACGAGCACCGAGCCGGGCGAACTCTTCATCGTACGCAACGTCGGCAACGTGGTTCCCCACGTGACGGTGCCAGGCGGGACGGCGGCGGCGATCGAGTACGCCATCGAGGTTCTCGGCGTGACGAACATCATCGTGTGCGGCCACACCCACTGCGGTGCGGTGAACGCCATCCTGAACCCCGAAACGATGGACCGGTTGCCGTTCGTCAAGCGGTGGCTGGCGCAAGGCGAGCGCCTCCGGGCGATCGTCGCGGAGCGATACGCCCACCTCGACGAGGCGGCCCGCATGCTCGCCGCCGTCGAAGAGAACGTCCTCGTTCAGCTGGAGAATTTGCGCGCGTTCCCGAACGTCGCCGAGCGCCTCGACCGGGGCGAGCTCGCGATGACGGGATGGGTGTTCGACATCGCCACGGGATCCGTCTTCGAGTTCGACCCGGGCAGCGGGCAGTTCGGGCCGATCCGCCCCGGCTCGCTGCCTCCGCGAAAGCCTCAAACCCCGTGACTGGCGATCACGCTCGCGTGTGAACCGCGGTTAGCGATGGTGCCCGTGGCCCCCTCCCCCGTGGAACCCTCCGTAGTGACCGCCGACGTGCACGTTCAGGTGGCCGACCACGGCCGGATGCGCCACCCACCGGCCATGCCAGCCGTACGGGTGCCACGGATGCCGGAACCAGAGGCCGTAGTGATACGGACCCCAGCCCCACGGCGAGACGTACCAGGTCCACCCGTAGAGCGGCGTGTAGAAGTACGCGTAGGGGACGCCGTCCTCGACGACCGTATCGGCGCCGGCGGGGACCCAGATCCAGCCGTGGTCGACCGTGTAGACCCACTGACCTGAGGGGTACGACTGGACCCACGTGGTCTGATCGGCCGCCTGCGCCGGGGCGGGGGCGGCTGCCGGCGGGGGGGACGCCGGCGCTTGCGGTGCCGCCGTCGCGGGCGGCGCGGGCGCCTGGCTCGACGCGGTCCCATCGGGCCCGTACGGCTCAGGCATGGGCGCGGGCGCCGCCGCGGGAGGCGGAGGAGGCGGCGGCGGGAGTTGCGGGGTTTCGTACTCCGATTCCGCGGCGCACCCCGTGAGCACGAGCGCCAGCAACGGGCCCTTCCATGGCGAGAGAGAGCGGACGACCCACCCGACTTGAGCGACCATGCTCTGAGGGTAAGCACGCGCCGGGCCAGGTGCAGCGCGACGGAGCGGAGAAAAGTCGGGTGGCGCAGGCCATCCGGCGGGCGGGGCCCCGAAGCCTACGAGCGGGGCGGCCCGACCGGCGCGGACGCAGGGATCTCGATGGTCGCTCGCGTCCCTCTCGGCGGATGCGGCGCGATCGAAAGCACCCCCTGGTGACCCTTCACGATCTCGCTCGCCAGCGCGAGGCCCAACCCCGTCCCCTGCCCCGCCGGTTTCGTGGTGAAGAACGGCTCGGCCGCGCGAGCCACGTGCTCGGGGCGAATGCCGACGCCGTCGTCGGCGACGACGAAGACGACCCGGCCGGCTTCCTCGCGCGCGCTCACCTCGACTTTTCCCCCCGGTTCGCAGGCATGGCAAGCGTTGAGCAACAGGTTGACGATCGCGTGCTCGAGCAGCGCGCGATCGCACGGGACGGGCCGCATTCCGTCGGGCAGATCGATCTCGAGACGGACGTTGGCGCCGACGAACCGATGCTCGACGGCGCTCGCCGCAGACCGCACGAGGTCGCCCGGGAGGGCTTGCCCGAGCGAGGGCGGTCCGCCGCGGGCAAGGTCGAGGAATCGTCGGACCGTCGTGTGGATCCGGTCCGCCTGCTGGAGGATCGCCTCCGTCGCACGAGCCGCGCGGTCGTCGTCGCGGAAGCGATCGCGGAGCTGCTCGGCGCGCCCCACGATGACCCCGAGCGGCGTCGAGACCTCGTGCACGATGCCCATGGCGAACGTCCCCATCGCCGCGACGCGCTGCGCCTCCGACAGCTTGCGGTCCCGCTCGCGGCGGGCCTCGGACAAGGCCAGCTCGCGTTCGAGCTCGAGCTCGCTCCGCTGTCGAGCGAGGGCGACCCCTCCGAAGGCGAGCACGAGCCCCGCCGCGACGATCACGCCAAGAACGAGGCGCGCTCGCGCGCGGCGCTGGCGATCGCGCTCGCGGGCCGCAGTGGCGACGGCCGCCACCCCCCACCGCGCCGCCGGCCAGGCGAGGCGCGCGAAGCCGGCGACCGCGGTACGCTCCCTCAGGCCCACGGCGGCGGCCTCCACGCGGCTCAACGTGGTCACCGTCGCGCCCCGGTCGAACGCGTCGCGCAGCGCCGGGGAGACGACGCGGCGCCCGTCCGCGCCGTAGAAGTCCGGGCCATCCGGATCGGCGAGGAAGACGAGCAGCTCCCCGGGGCGCTCGACGTCCGCGGCGGACTCGAAGAGCGTCGCCGCCCGCGATGCGGCGGTGGCCTCCGTCGTCCCGGGGAGCTTCGCCGCAAGGACCCTCGCGAGGATGGAGGCGAGCACCGACTGCTCCTGGCCGAGGTCATCGAGCGCGGCGCGGTCCTCTCGCTGAGCGTCCCACCATGCGAGCGCGGTCACGACGGCGATCGCGGCCGACATGCAGGCGACGAGGGCACGCCGCGAGAGGCCGGGCAACTGAGTCGGGCGTGTCGTCCGAACTCTCGCTTCGCTCGAGCTTGCGGACGAGGTCCTCACGCCCGCTGCAACCGCACCGCCGTGCCGTAGCAGAGGACCTCGGTCGCGCCCTGGACGAACTCGGTCGCGTCGTAGCGCATCGCGACGATGGCGTGGGCGCCGATCGCCTGCGCGTGCTGCACCATCTGGACGAACGCGTCCCGCCGCGCGGCCTCGCACACGTCGACGTACTGGCTGATGTTGCCGCCGACGATCTGCTTGAACGCCCCCACGAACGACTGTCCGATGTTGGGCGACCGGACCACGATACCGCGAACCACGCCGACGTACTCCGCGATGACGTAGCCGGCCACGTCGTTCCCGGTCGTGACGATGACTTGAAAGGCGTGTTCGCCACCCCCTCGATAGGGGTCCGCTGCGCTGGGTTGGGTCACGGGTCTGCCGGGCGATAGAGTACGCGGGTCCGGAGGCGGCGGCGGCCCGAATTTCTTCGCCTTCGCGGACCGAATCTGTCCGCGAGGGATCCTATAAGCATTCCCGGCCCGCCGACGCCCTTCGGGCGTACCGAGCTCGGCTCGAAAGGAACGTCCCTATGCCCATCGTCTTCTATCAAGCGCCCATGTCCAGCGCGTCTCCGGTCGCCGTCGCGCTCGCGGAGCTCGACGTCCGTCACGAATCGGTGAAGGTGGACTTGTCCGCCGGAGACCAGAAGAAGCCAGAGTTTCTCAAGCTCAACCCGAACGGCAAGGTGCCGACGATGGTGGTCGACGGCACGCCGATGTTCGAGGCGCTCGCCATCATGCTCTTTCTCTCGGAAAAGTACGGCGTGGAGAAGAAGCTGTGGCCAGCCGCCAATGACCCGGCGCGCCTCGAAGCGATGTCCTGGAGCACGTGGGCGTACGTGACGTTCGGCCCGGTCGTCCACCGGCACCAGTTCGCGGCGTCGCCGCGTGGTCCCGCCGAGCTTCACAACCCGGCGTGGGCCGAGCACGCGCGCAAAGAGGCCGCGAGCCTGTTCGCGATCCTCGACGCCCGGCTCGCGGACAAGCCGTACATCCTCGGCGCTTCGTATTCGATGGTCGACCTCATCGTCGGCGGCCTCGTGGGCTATGCGTCGATGACCGGACTTTCGCTCGCGGAGAGCCCGCACGTCCGCGCGTGGATCGAGCGCGTCCAGGCCCGGCCCGCGTTCAGGACGGCGATGGCGGCGCGGTAGCTCGCACGCTCGAGCGTAGCGAGAGATGGGACACCGCTCACCCGGGATCTACCTCGAGATCCCCTTGAGGCCGAGTTGTCCCTTCGTCGGGGCGGGCGCTCCGCGAGCGCGCCGCCCCGGCGGACGGTCGAACACCGTTCTTCCGCCCCACTCGCGCGATCGAGCCTCTTCGCTCCCGACATGGCGGTCGAAGTCGAACGTGACCGCCGCATCCTTCTCGAGCCGCCGGGATGCCTCGTCGAGCCGGCGCAGCGCGGCCAGCCGATCGTCCACGCCGATTTTCGCGCGATCGACCGCACGGCGCAGGACGCCGATCGTCTCGTCGTAGACGCGGAGGGGAACCGGATACGGATGCCCGTCCTTTCCCCCGTGCGCGAGCGAGAAGCGCGCAGGATCGGTGAAGCGCGAAGGGGCGCCGTGCAGGACCTCGGCGACCTGAGCGAGCGCGAAGACGGTGCGTGCTCCGACTCCCGGGACGAGCAGCAGCTCCACAAAGTCGACCGGCATGCGTTCGTGGGCGGCCGCGAGCGCGCCGACGACGCGGCGGCCGACGATGTCCTCCCCGCGCACGTCGTGGTGCGCGGGCATCGACAGATGCGGCAGGGCAGCGGTGCGCGGCTCGAGGCGCGCGACTCGGGCGAGCTCGCGAAGCATCACGGCGGGGCCCTCGCGCACGAGCTCGATGCCCGCCGCACGGGCTCGCTCGGCGCGACGATCCGCTAGGTTCACGATGTCGCCCTGCGGCTCGCCCTCGATCGCCGCGTGGGGATCGTCGATGAAGCTCGAGAGCCCCTCGCCAAGCCAGTGGTATCGGCGCGCGGTTCGCGTCTCCGGCCGCATCCCCTGCTGCACGACGGTCCACGCGCCGTCGGCCGTGACGACGAACCCGTGCAGGTAGAGCTCGAAGCCGTCCTGCAGGGCGGCGCTGTCCACCTTGGCCACGAGGCGGCTCGTTCGCGCCAGGGCCGCGCCGTCGATCCCCGTTGCGTCGCCGACGCGCAGCAGCTCGTCCGGCGTCTTGCGAGAGTGGCGCCCTCGCCCTCCGCAGACGTAGATGCCGAGCTCCGGCCCGACCCCCGCCAGCCCGCGCTTGAGTGCGCCGAGGACGCTCGTCGTGATGCCCGACGAGTGCCAGTCCATGCCCATCACGGCCCCGAAGGACTGGAACCAAAAGGGATGCGCGAGCCGCCGCAGGACCTCGGCGCGGCCGTATTCGAGGGCGATGGCCTCGACGATGACGCGCCCGAGCCTCTCCATGCGCGACGCCAGCCACGGGGGGACACGCCCCCCGTGCAAGGGCAGATCGGCGCTACCGGTGCGGGCGGCCATGGAGGAGTCTAGCTGGGCGCGGGCGCGGGCGCGGGCGCGGGCGCGGGCGCGGGCGCGGGCGCGGGCGCGGAAAAAGACTACCTGCGTCTTCACCACGCGCGCGCCGCCACCGTCAGCATCCACGCGACGAGGAGAAAAAGCGCCACCTTCTCGATGACCACGACGAGGGCCGTCCCCTCGACGTGCGCGGCCAGGTGGTGCACGTAGAGGGCGAGGTCGGCGAGCGCCGACGCCCAGAAGGCGGCGCCCAGGCCGGCCGCGACGCGTGGACGAGGCTCGTCGAGCGCAAGGGCCCCGAGCGAGAGCCCCGCCGCGCCCAGGCCGGGCAGAGAAGCGGCGATCACCATCACCCCATGCAGGGGCCCGAAGCGCTCGCTGGGCATGAGGACCGTCGCGACCGTCAGCAGGGCCGACGCCAGGCCGAGCGCGACCACCGCTCGACCCACGCGTCGGTACTTCGGGAAGAGGGCGGGAAGGACGAGCCAGAGCGGCACGAACGACAGGACGAGGACCAGCATCGCGGCCGTCGCCAAGCGCGACCCCGTCGGGTTGGGCTCCCCGTCCAAGGCCACCCGCCACTCGAGATCGCACAGGAAGTTCTGCCAGAAGCGGTGCCCTCGCGCGCGCGCGTCCCACCAGGTCCCCCCCGGGTAAAACGCCATGGCGGGGAGCTCGAGCGCCCAGAACCCCGCGACGCCCGCGAAGATCGCCACGGAGGCGGTGCGGCGGGGGGCGGGGGCCACGGGCTCGAGGCTACGACACCCACGTTTCCTCAGGCATTCCCGGATCGTGCGTTGGGTGCGTCGTTCCGATCTCTCGCTTCGCTCAAGCGGGCGGACCGTTCCCGTCACGCCGTCCCTTGACGGACGACCGCCTCGCCCACAAAACTTCGCACGCTAAAGATCTACCGAGAGGGCTCTGCCATGTCCGATTTGCGCTTCGACAACCGCGTCGCCATCGTCACCGGCGCGGGGAACGGTCTGGGTCGTGCCCACGCGCTCCTTCTCGCGTCGCGCGGCGCGAAGGTGGTCGTGAACGACCTAGGAGGGGGCCACACGGGCGGCGGCAAATCGTCGGCCGCGGCCGACAAGGTCGTGGAGGAGATCAAGGCAGCCGGCGGCTCGGCCATCGCGAACTACGACTCGGTCGAGGACGGGGTCAAGATCGTGCAGTGCGCGCTCGACTCCTTCGGGCGGGTCGACGTGGTCGTGAACAACGCGGGGATCCTGCGCGACACGAGCTTCCCCAAGATGTCGCAGGAGGACTGGGACCTCATCTATCGAGTGCACGTCCTCGGCTCGTTCCGCGTCACGCACGCCGCCTGGAACCACATGCGCGACGCGGGGTACGGGCGCGTCATCATGACGGCGTCCGCCGCCGGCTTGTACGGCAACTTCGGGCAGGCCAACTACTCGATGGCCAAGCTCGGCCTCCACGGGTTCGCGCAGACGCTTGCGATCGAGGGGCGCAAGCGCGGCGTCCACGTGAACACCATCGCGCCGATCGCCGGCTCTCGCATGACCGAGACGGTCCTGCCCCCGGACGTCGTCGCAGCGCTCAAGCCGGAGTTCGTGTCGCCCCTCGTCGCGTGGCTGTGTCACGAGTCGTGCGAGGAGACGGGCTCGGTCTTCGAGGTCGGGGGTGGGTTCGTGGGCAAGCTCCGCTGGGAGCGCGCCGAGGGCGCCCTCTTCCGCCTCTCGCGCCCGATGACGCCCGAGGGCGTCCAGGCCAAGTGGAGCGTCATCTGCGACTTCGGGAAGGCTACCCATCCCACCAACGTCACCGAGTCGATGCAGCCG
>DATGJA010000292.1:0-2265 GCA_035295445.1 Polyangiaceae bacterium
TTCCCCTTCGTTTTTCCCCGGGTATCCCGCACCCACGCCGTACGGGCCGTGGATCTTTTGTTACGCGGGCAATCGTGGGGCGATAGAGGAACGCTCGCCGCACCTTCCTCGGTCCCAATGGCGAACCCTACATCCGCGACCCGGAAGAAAGCCGAGGTGCGCGCCCCTCGGCCCCAAGGTCTACCCGCTCGCTAAGCACATCCCGCGCCGAGCATGACCCCCGCTTTCTCGGCGCCGTTGACGCGTTTTGGGCGAGGGGCCGCGTGTCCCGGGCCAGCCGCACGCCCGTCCCGGGACACCCCCTGCGTGCAGGCGACCTGCCGCCTGAGGCAGAGGCGCCGACTACTCCTCGTTGACCGCCGTGAGCGCCGCCTCGGGTGCGCGCGGAGGCGCGGTTGTGTAGCGCTCGCCCTCTTCGCCCTCGACGATGACCTTGAGCTGCTTGTACGCCGGCAGCCCCGTGCCCGCGGGGATCAGACGGCCCATGATGACGTTTTCCTTGAGACCTCGGAGGTAGTCCACTTTGCCGGAAACGGCGGCCTCGGTGAGCACCTTCGTCGTCTCCTGGAACGAGCTCGCGCTGATGAACGACTCGGTCGACAGGCTTGCCTTCGTGATCCCTAGCAGGAGCGGTTCGGCGACCGCGGGACGGCCGCTCCGCTCGATGATCCGCTGGTTCTCCCGCTCGAACAGGTACTTCTCCACCTGCTCGTCGATGAGGAAGTTCGTGTCGCCGACGTCCTTGATCCGGACGCGCCGGAGCATCTGTCGAACGATCACCTCGATGTGCTTGTCGTTGATGGCGACGCCTTGCAGCCGGTAAACCTGCTGGATCTCGTTGACCAGGTAGGCGGCGAGCTCCTTCTCGCCCTTGACGCGTAGGATGTCGTGCGGGTTCGCCGGCCCGTCCATGAGCGGCTCGCCCGCGCGCACGCGGTCACCCGGCTGGACCTGGATGTGCTTGCCCTTCGGGATGAGGTACTCGCGCGCCTGGTCCGTCAGGAGCGCGCCGTCGGGCGCGAACGGTGTGATGACGACCTTGCGCTTGCCCTTGGTGTCCTTGCCGAAGCTCACCTCGCCGTCGATCTCGGCAATGATGGCGTGGTCCTTCGGCTTGCGCGCCTCGAAGAGCTCGGCCACGCGCGGCAAACCGCCCGTGATGTCCTGCGTCTTCGTCGTCTCGCGCGGGATCTTCGCGAGGACGTCGCCCGCGCTGATCTCGTCGCCGTCCTGCACGACGATGTTCGCGCCGACGGGCAAGAGGTAGCGCGCGTCCAGCGTGCTTCCCGGCAACTTGAGCGTCTCGCCCGACTGCGGGTTCTTGATCGAGATCCTCGGGCGCAGGTCCGCAGCGCGCGACTCGATGATGACCTTGCGCGACAGGCCCGTCACCTCGTCGAGCTTTTCGGTCATCGTGACTCCTTCGACGATGTCGCCGAACTTCACGATGCCGCCCACCTCGCTCAAGATCGGCACGGCGAACGCATCCCACTCCGCGAGGAGCTGGCCGGCGCGCACCTTGTCACCCTCGTTGACCTTGAGGAGCGCCCCGTACACGAGGCGATGGTGCTCGCGCTCGCGCCCAGTGTCGTCGACGAGGACTACCTCGCCGTGGCGGTTCATGACGATGTTGCCGTCCGCCTTCTTGGCGATGTTGGCGTTGCGGATGCGGACGTGCCCCTCGTTTCGGGCTTCGAGCGAGCTCTGCTCGATCTTACCGCGGGCCGCCGCACCGCCGATGTGGAAGGTGCGCATCGTCAGCTGCGTACCCGGCTCGCCGATCGACTGGCTCGCGATGATGCCGATCGACTCGCCGATGTTCACCTTGTAGCCGCGCGCCAAGTCGCGGCCGTAGCACTTGGCGCACACGCCGCGCTTGGTCTGGCACGTGAGCACGCTGCGGATGACGACCTCCTCGATGCCCGCGTCCTCGATGACGTGGACGAGGTTCTCCTCGAGCTCGGTGTTCGCCGGGACGAGCACCTCGCCGGTGAGCGGGTCGACGATGTCCTCGAGCGCGACGCGGCCGAGGATGCGGTCGCCGAGCGGCTGGATGACCTCGCCGGCGTCCTCGAGCTTGGTGACCCGGATGCCGTCGAGCGTGCCGCAGTCGAACTCGGCGATGACCGCGTCTTGCGCGACGTCGACGAGACGACGCGTGAGGTAACCGGAGTTTGCGGTCTTGAGTGCGGTGTCCGCGAGGCCCTTACGTGCTCCGTGCGTCGAGATGAAGTACTCGAGGACGGAGAGGCCTTCGCGGAAGTT
>DATGJA010000293.1:0-30089 GCA_035295445.1 Polyangiaceae bacterium
GCCGATGAAACCCGCGCCGCCCGTGACCAGATATCGCGCCATCGAGACGGGCAGTCTAGCCGACGCGCCGGTCGCCCTCGCGTCGATCTCCGTTGAAAGCGGCGGTCAGGGCGGCGGCCAGCTCGTCGGCCTCGCCCCGCCGGTCGGCCCCGAGGCGGCGGTCGCCGTAGAAGCGGCGCAGCTCGTCGATCGACCTCGCGCGCGCGCGAGATCGCCGGTGCATGAGAGCGTGCGTCCCGCACAGTACGACGTGTGTGCCTCCGGCGAGGGCGAGCTCGACGAGGCCTCTCGAGTCGCTCGCCCCGCAGACACAGCAGGACCCGGCCGCTTCGATCATGTCGCAGCCATCGCGCGATCGGACGGGGTGGGCCAAGTATTCGTCCGCAAGCTCGAGCGAAGCGGGAGTGACGGACGACGCACTCCGACGTTCGTTAGTCGCCCGCCGGCGGCGGCAGCCTCTTCTCGAGCGATCGGGCGAGCAGCTTCTCCGCGTTGCCGAAATAGACCTTGGCGAGCACGTCGGCTGGCAGATGGATGGCGTCGATGGTCCAGTCCCCTTGGATCGGCGTCATGTGGGGGAAGCCCTTGTCGGCCGTCTCGAAGAACCGCCAGTGCGTTTGGAAGAAGTCGATCGCGTCGTCGTCCGTCGGCGGCGGCCCGAGGCCGCCTGAGCCGAGGGTCATCCTGTCGTACACCTGGAAGTCGGTGGCGAAGAGGATCCGGTCTTGGTGCTTGACGAAGAAGGCGTGAACGCGCTCGGGGTCGTGGCGTCCGATCTCGGGCACGCGCGCCGCGATGTCGACGAGCATGTTCGGGTGGGCATCGAGCTGCCGGTCGACCCAATCGATGTCTTCCGCGTTGTTGCCGAAATGCACGCAGACGAACGTCGTCTCGGGGTGACGGGCGACGACGCGCTCGAGCGCCGCGAGGAGATCCTCGCGCGGCGGGTACTTCTTCGGGTCCCCGAACCACCAGCGGGGGTGGTCCTTGAGCTCCTTCCAGCGTTCGTTCGTCGAGTCGTTCGGCGCCCAGAACGCCTTCGGGTCGGCCACGTGGATCGACACCGGCATCCCGAGGCGCCCGAGGGCGCGCCACATGGGATCGAGCTTGGGGTCGTCCACCTTGAGGAGGCGCCCGCTCTTGTCGCGCAGTCCGAGGCCCAGCCGCTTGAACTCCTTGTAACCGGCGGCCCCGAGGCGAGCGCCTTCTTCGACCTGCGCCACCGCCTCCGCGGCGAAGTTGGGCGCGTCCCAGTCGGCGTAGTCGAGGTTCATGTACTCGACGAATCGTCCCGGAAAGTGCTCGTCCGTGAACTTCTTGGTGAGCTCGAAATCGGACGGCTGGCCCTTTGCATGGGTCACCGTCCCGCCGCTCAAGTTGACGGCGAGTCCGACGCCGACGGCGTCCATGATCCGCACCGCACGGCCCATGTGTTCCAGCGTCGGCTCGACGTGCATGTGCAGGTCGATGATTCGATGGCGGGCTCGCCACCCCGAAGCGACGGCGCCGATGCTCGGGGTCGTCGGCGGGGGCGGAGCGGCGGCCTCGCCGGCGGAGCGGGGCGCGGCGACCGGGGCTGGGGCCGACGTCGCGCTCGCGCTCGGGGCCGAGGTCGCGGCTGCGGTCGGGCCGGGTCGCGAGGCGCAGGCACTCAGCGCGAGGAACGTGAGGAGGGCGAAGCGCACGGGTCGGCAAGGTAGCGCACGGCGCGCGGCCCCGCGCCGGAGTTCGCGTTCCGGCTGAGGTCAACCCGTGACGGGGGGCGGCGGCGTCAGCCATTCGGCGAGCCATTGTGCCGCGGGCGGGCTCGCAGCGGGCGACGGGTCGTCGTCCTCTTCGCCTGCGGTCGCCTCCGTCATGGCGACGGGCGCGGCGCCGAGCTCTCCCCCCGCGACCCCGATGATCTCGTCCAGCTCCCGCGACCGCGCGGCCCGTCGCCCTTCGTCTCGGTGCATGGCGACGCCGGCGACGGCCCCCGCGAGAGCTCCGGCCGCCACCCCGACCACGACGCCTGCCGCCCCCGCCATCTGCCCGGTGACGACGCCTGCTGCCAGCCCGAGGAAAGCGCCGACGCCCGCGGGCGCGGCGAGATCGATGCGTGTCATGCGTGACCTCACCCGCGCATCCTATCGGGCGCCGCGGGGCAACCGAAATTTTCAGCGCTGCGGGCTGGTGTTCGCCGACGCGCTCGGCGCGGGGAGGGACGGCCCCGCCGGCGCCGCGACGACGAGGGTCGGGTCGTCCGGCGGTGCGTACGGGACGCGGCCTCGGTGGAAGGCGAGGTCTTCGGCCGAGCTCTCGGCCGGGAAGCGCATGCCCATGAACGCGACGAACTCCTCGGCCAGGTCCTCGTCGCGGGCGCGGTCGTACCCGACGACGTCCCAGACCCCGAGGCGCGAGCTCAGCACGTGCGAGAGCTCATGCGTCAGCGTCCTCACGAAGCGTGGGTTCGTCTCGAGGCGGCCGGCCGTGTTCCGGATGAGCGGATCGTTGCGCAAGAAGAGGTGGTTGAGCGAGTCGACGTACAGGCCCCAGTAACAGCACCCGGGGGCTACCGCCTCGAAGCGCGAGGGGAGGTCGTTGAGCGCGCGCTGCGACTTGCCGTCGAGGAGCACGTTGCCCGGCAGGAGCGAGATGGTCGGCAGCACGTCGGCCACCGCGCGAAGGTGCGGCAACCGACGGGAGCGAAGAAACTCGCCGTAGCGTTCGAAGGCTCGTTGGCAGGTCTCGTTCATGACCGCAAACCCCTCTTGGCCCGGCGTCGTCTCCGGGCGCAAGGCAGCGGTCGAGCGCCACTCGACGATGCGCATGCCGCAATGGGGCAGCCAGATCGGGTCGGGCAACCGCTCGGCCGAGCTCGGGAGGGCGTCCAGGCGGGTGACCGACGAGCGGCCGTCGGACGGCGTCGCAACGAGCGCAATGAGCGCGACCGTGATCACCCCGAGGAGGCGCGCGTGCCGCGATCCGAAGGCGAAACGAAGGAGGGCCACTAAAGTCCACCGTAGCGTGAGTGGGAACGCGTTCGCGCGCCAAACGAGGGCGCATCGCTCAATTGAGTCGCATCGAGTACGAGCGGGTGCGTGCCGCTCCTTGCCGTGCCATCTTCCCCCCGCGCATGCCGTCCTTCGCCCCCTCGCCGCCACCATCGAAAGTGGCCTTCGCGATGGTCGGGCTTCCCGCGCGGGGCAAGACGTTCATGGCCCGCAAAATCGCGCGGTACCTCACGTGGTTGGGCCACAAGACGCAGGTGTACAACGTGGGTTCGTACCGCCGCGCGCGTCTCGGCAGCCACCAGCGTCATTCGTTCTTCGACCCGCGGAACGAGGCCGGTCACGCCGCGCGGCTCGACGTGGCCCTCGCGGCGCTCGACGACATGCTGCGTTTTTTGGCGGAGGGGGGCGACGTCGGCATCTACGATGCGACCAACAACACCCGTCAGCGACGCGCGCTCGTGCGCGCCCGATGCGCCGCCCAGGGGGTCGAGGTCGTGTTCGTCGAGTCGATCTGCAGCGACGTCGCGATCGTCGAAGCCAACATCCGTGCGACCAAGGCCCGCTCGCCCGACTACGAGGGGGTGCCGGAAGAGGAGGCGGCCCGCGACTTCCGGCTGCGGATCGCGCACTACGAGCGGGACTACGAGGAGGTCGCCGAGAACGAGGGTCCGTTCGTCAAGGTCATCGACGTGGGTCGCAAGATGGTCCTGCACCGCATCCAGGGGTACCTCCTGGCGCGGGTCGTCCACTTCCTCTTGAACCTCCACATCCAGCCCCGCACGGTGTGCCTCACCCGCCACGGGGAGAGCACGTTCAACCTCCTCGGGCGTATCGGGGGGGACGCGCCGCTGAGCGAGAAGGGACGCACGTACGCTCACGATCTCGCCCGCGTGGTCCGTGAGCGGATGGGCCCCCACGCTGTCGTCTGGACCAGCACGCTGCGGCGCGCGATCGAGACGGCGGAGGTGATCGGGCTCCCCTTTCGGTCGTGGCGAGCGCTCGACGAGATCGACGCGGGCGTCTGCGACGGGATGACGTACGCCGAGATCGCCGACGTCATGCCCCACGAGTTCGAGGCGCGCAGCGCCGACAAGTTTCGCTACCGCTACCCGCGGGGGGAGTCGTACCAGGACGTCATCCAGCGTCTCGAACCGGTCATCTTCGAGCTCGAGCGACAGCGCGCGCCGCTCCTCATGATTGGTCACCAGGCCGTGCTCCGAGCGCTCTACGCGTACATGATGGACAGGCCGCCGCAAGAGTGCCCCTTCGTGTCGATCCCGCTCCACACCATGCTCGAGCTTCGCCCCACCGCGTACGGGTGCGACGAGGAGCGCGTCACGCCTTGAACGGCTCGCTCGGCGATTCGCTTAGGCACGCGCGCCGGCCCGCCCCACGAACGCCCCCGCGACGGCGCCGGCGACAATGACCACGCCGTGCCCGAGCATCACGTGCGCGGCGCTTTCGGTCGCGCAGGCGAGGCTCATCGTCGCGGCGGCCAGCGCGCCGCACGCCATTCCGAGGGCCGCGCCCCGCCATGCGGGGGCGGTCGCGAAAGCGTGCCGCAGGCCCCACGCGCCCGCGGCCAGGGGCGCGGCGGCCAAGACCGAAGCGGCCGTTGCGCACGCGACGACGTGTCGCCAGAAGGCATGATCGACCCCGTCAACGCGGGCGAAGACGAGCGTGTGCGCCGCGAACGCGGCCGGCACCGCGGCGAGGGCGATCGCGAGTCTCTCGACCGGCACCCCGAGGCCTCGCGGCCCGGCGCGCGTCGCGTACGCGAGGGCGACCGCGGCCGCGGCCAGCGGGCCCGCGCAGCGCACGGCCAGGCGCGCCGCGGAGGCAAAGGTCAGATCCGGGCGCCTCTCGACGAACGCCAGCCATGCCACCTCGAAGAGCAGCGCGGCGATCAGAACGGCCGCGCGCGTGGCGTGCACGCTGGACCGCGGGGCCGACGAGGGCAGCGAGCGCCCGTCCGGCGGGCGGATCGGCGCCATCGCCGCTCCCGCGAATGGATCGGGGATTTCGTCCAGGCGAGCGAGGTTCGGGTCGTGCGTCATGGCCGCTTCGCCCCCCGGCCGCCGCCGGCGTCGAGCGCCGCACGAATGGCCTCGTACGCGCGAAAGGCGCGGATCTTCACGGCGCCCTCGGTCGCGCCGACAACCTGCGCTGCCTCGCCCACGCTGAGCCCCTCGAACCTCAACAGGACGAACGCCTCTCGATGCAGCGGCGGGATCGAGTCGAGCGTCGTCCGCACGACGTCGAGCATCTCGCGCGCTGCCAGGACCTCGTCCCCGCGCCCGCTCGCGGGGGCCTCCGGCTCGGCGGTGGCCCGGCTGTCACCGGGGCGATCCCCGATGGCCCGTCGCGTCTTGACCCGACGGGCCTGGTCGAGGAACGCGTTCCTCGCGATGGCGAGCATCCACGGGAGCGCCGCCGCGCCCGCGGCGAAGTTGCCGCGCGCCCGGTGCACTCGCAAGAAGGCCTCTTGCGTCAGATCGTCGGCGAGCGCCGGATCGCCGCACAAGCGCAGCAGGAACCCGCGCAGGCGCGGCGCGCCGCGGCGGTAGAGCTCGTCGAACGCGGCATCCTCGCCGCGCGCGTACCGGTCCATCACGGCGTCGAGGGTGGCCGGCGTCGCAGGCGATGGAGCCGTGACCGGCGCGAACGCAGCGGCTTTGTCGCTCGACTCCACCATCGGGAACGCCAGACCGGCACTCTTCCCGAAGGGGTCCCACACCGTCAAGCCGCTGTCGGCCGTCATCGTGTCGGCCCGTGTTCCAGGCGGATGTCCGTGAAGAACCCGCTGGAGACCCACTCGCGGAACCATGCTGTCACGCGGCGCGCCGCGTCCCCCTCGTCCAGCGCGTCGAGGTGCTCGGCGGCGCGTTGCAACGCGGCCGCCAGCGGTTCCCCGCCCGCGAGCGCCTCGAGCACCGCTCGCATCGCGTCGGAGAGATCCATCCGCCAGACGGTCGGGCCACCCCGGTACACGACCACCGAGGAGGGCGCGCCCTCGGGTGGCGCTCCGGCGTCGCCGTTCAGGAAGGCCTGGAAGTAGGCGTTGACCGGGTGGTCGAAGCGCAGGATGCGCAGCGCCGCGGTGGGGGTCAGACGGGCCTCGTCCCAGCGTTCCGGTGGGACGTTCTGCAGTCGGTCGAGGCTCAGCGGAGGGGCGGCGGGAGCATGAATCACCTCGACGATCGCCCACTCGAGCGCGGCAAGCTCGGCGGCGAAGGACCGCAACGGGAACGGACCGGGCGCCTCGTTCCGGCAAAACGAGGGCATCGTCGCGCCGTAAGCGTTGAGGCTGGGCGAACGAGAGGGGTGGCGCGCGACGTAGTCTCGGCAGAGCGACTCGAACGCAGCGACGCCGAGGGCGTGGCGAAGGGCCGGAAAGTCGTCGGCGAGGCACTCGACGAGGCGGCGATGGTAGGCCCCTCGGTAGATCTGGAGGCGCTCGAGCGGAGACATCCGCGGCCCCGGGGTCAACCGGGCGTTTGCCTCGTCGGCGCCCTCGGGTAGCTCCTCGCGCTCGGCCGTCGTGATCGCGCGCACGAACCAGGCCTGGCTCGAGGCGAGATCCTTCACGTGACCTCCGCGTCGCGCGTGCCGCTTCGCATGAAGCGCTCCGCCCGCCGGGCCTCCGCGTGGGTCTCTCGGAAGCTGGGGATCTCGGCGTCCCACTCGAGCAGCACGGAGGCCTGCGCCCGCCGGTGCGCGAGTCCGAGGAGCCTCCAGACCTCGTCGACCACCGGCCCGATGTGCGAGTCGATGATGTGCGTGCCGTGGTGCGTGTGCCCCGCCACGTGGAGCTGGACCACCCGGTCGAACGGGACGTGGGCGAGGTACTCGTACGGGTCGAACCCGTGGTTATACGCGGAGACGTAGACGTTGTTGACGTCGAGCAGGATGGCGCAGTCGGCCTCGAGGGCGAGGCGTCCGAGAAACTCCCACTCGCGCATCGCCGCGCCCGAAAACTCGGCGTACGTCGACGGGTTCTCGAGGGCGAGCGGCGCGCCGAGGAAGTCCTGCACGGCGCGCACGCGATCGACGAGGTGCGCGAGGGCCTCCTCGGTGTACGGGAGGGGCAAGAGGTCGTGCGTGCTCACGCCGGCGACCCCCGTCCAGCAGAGGTGATCCGAGACCCAGCGGGCGCCCACGCGATCGCGCAGGGCGCGCAGCTCCGCGAGGTACGCGCGATCCAGCGGGTCCGAGGAGCCGATCGACAACCCGACGCCGTGCATCACGACGGGGTACCGCTCGGCGACGGCGTCGAGATACTCGAGCGGCCGCCCCGCCGTGTGCATGTAGTTGTCGCTGAGGACCTCGAACCAGTCGACGTCGGGGTGTTCGGACAGGATGTGAGCGTAGTGCACCGTACGAAGACCGAGGCCGACGCCGAGATCGGGCAGCCCGAAGCGATTGGTCGGCCGCGGCGGGGTCAGCCCTTGCAGCCGCCCTGGCCCTTGCAGTCGTTCTGGCCCTTGCATCCGTGCTTGTCCGTCTTGCAGCCGCCCTGGCCTTTGCAGTCGTTCTGCCCCTTGCACGCGTGCTTCGCCGCCGCGGCCGCGGGCGTGGGGGCCGCGCCCGACGGCTCAGCCGCCGACGGCGACGCCGCGGGCGGTGTCTCGCCGCCGCACGCCGTCGCCCCGCTCAGGATTCCTCCGACCGCCGCGGCCAACAGAGAATGCGTCAGTTTCATGATCTTCCTCTCGTATTTGGGGTTCGCTCGGTTCTTACAAAGCCGATGCTAGAGCAGGGTACGCCCCCCGGCCCGGAGAGTTTCAAGGTTTGGGTCGCGAAGTGATCGCGGTCGTGATGGACGCCAGTGGCGCCGTGTCGTCGAAGACGACGTCCGTTCCCGAGAGCCGTACGCCCAGGCGGCGCCAGAGCACGGAGAGGTCGACGGTGCCGGGCGCGAGCGCGAGCTCCCGATACGCCCGGGCCATCTCGGTCGTCTCCGTCGCGCGATCGGCCTCCTGGACGAAGCGCTCGACGTCCCAGACGTGTTCGGCGCCGCCGCCGGCAGCCGCGATCGCGCGCAGCGCGTCGTCGAACGAGCGCTTCTGCCCGCTGACCTCGCGGATACGCACGTCGACCACGAAACAGAGGAGCGCGCCGCCCCAGTAGGTGCGCCCCCACGTGTGGGTGCGATCGAGCCCCTGGTCCCCGGCCGACGGCAACCCTTGGGGGAGGCCTTCGATCAAGTCTCGCCAGAAGCGGTCGACCGGCACGCGCCCCGCCCGCGTACGGACGATGGGCTCCACGTACGTCGCGATCCCTTCGCCGAGCCATGCATGCTCGTGCGCGAGGGACGGCAGCGTCGCGTGCAAGAGCTCGTGCGTCATCACCCAGTCGTCGCCGACAGTGGAGGCCGACACGTTCGTCCCCGCGCGAACGAGGACCGCAGGGCCGCCGCCGCCGAGGGTCTTGCCGCGCGTCTCGGCTTGCTCGCCCGGTACGACGATGACAAGGACTCGATCGACGGGGAAGCGTCCGTAATAGTCGGCGATGCCGTCGACGGCGGAGCGCACCCACGCCGTGACCTGGTCTTCTGCGAGCGCGATGCCGCGCGGGGCGGCGACGATCTGGACGCGGCCGCTGCCGCTCGCGATCGACTCGCTTCGAAACGATCCGAAGACGGCGTAGCTGGCCTCTTCGAGGTCGGCCATGTCGGCCTCGAACGTGTCCGGGGCGCCGTCCGGGGACGGCCGAACGCCCGTCGCGAAGGACGTTCCCGCGGGGGTGCGCACGTGGAACCGGAGGCGTCCCACGGGGCTCGCCGCGGTGGGTCGAAGGAGCCACGCCGACGGCGGCGCGACGACCAGGCCCCCTGCGGCGAGGGCGGTGTCCGTGTCGTGGACCTGCGCCGCCGCCTCCGCCAGGGCGAAGCCGTACCGCACGGCGCACCCCGAGGCGCAGGGGACCTGCCACGCGAGGCCCTCCCGACGCGCCGCTCGCCAGCCGCCGCCGCCGCCGTATTCGACGTCGTGCACGAACGGAGCCGCGTCGTCGTCGACGACGAACCAATCGGGCGATGCGGCGAAGGTCGCGGTCACGGCGAGCCCCAGGGACGGCACGACGAGGGTGCTCACGTCGTACGACGCGGGCGACGTCCCGACGCCGGCGGACGGTCGGATCGGCGGACGGGCGCAAGAGGCCGCCGCGACGAAGGCGACGAGGAGGGACGCCGCCCGTCGCGGTAACCTGTCGGCGCGGCCCTCGTACTCGTGCTCGACAGCCTGGGCTGCGCCCAAAGTCCGCACGCTCGAGCGAAGCGAGAGTTCGGACGAGACACCCAAAGGAGGGGTTCGCGCATGACGGACGTATCGATGTGGAGTCTCGCTCGAGGAGCAAGGTTGCGCGCGCTCGCCGCGCTCGGCGGCATCGCGTGGCTCGCACCCCTGCTCGGCCGCCTGGCCGTGGGGCTCCTGTTCGTGTCCACCGGTTGGGGCAAGGTCCACGACATCCCCAAGGTCACGACGTTCTTCGAGCACCTCGGCATCCCCGCGCCGGGCCTCAACGCGGTCGTCGTCGGCTACAGCGAGCTCATTTGCGGGTCGTTGCTGGTCGTGGGGTTGGCGAGCCGCCTTGCCACCGTGCCGCTCGCGGTCAGCATGGTCGTGGCCATCCTCACGGCCAAGCGCTCGGAGCTTCACGGGCTGTTCGACCTCGTCGGGTTCGACGAGTTTACCTATCTCTGCGTCCTCATCATGATCGCGATCATCGGCCCGGGCGCGGTATCGCTCGACCAGTACATTGCCCGCCGCGTCGAAGAGCGAGGCTGACCGACGCATCGGGCCGTGCAGCGGCCTTATCAGCGCCCTGCTACATACACATTCCGATGAAGAGCTGCATGCAGCCGCATGCGCCTGCCGAGGTGCAGCAAGGCGGCCCGAGGCAGAGCCCGGGCGGCTTGCACGTCTTGGCGTTGCATCCGCCGCCGCTGCCGCTCGAGCTGCCCGACGTCGACCCCGACATGGCCCCCGAAGAACCCGTGGAGCACGCGCCCGTCTGGCACGTTCCGCCGACCATCGTGCAGTTCTGACACGTCCCACCGCCGGACCCGCAGGCCGAGTCGTTGTTCGTCTGGCACATCCCGTTCATGTCGCAGCAGCCCGTCGGGCACGACATCGCGTCGCACATCGCCGGGGTGCTTCCGGTGCTCGACCCTCCGCCGGACCCGCTGTTCGACCCCGCGGACGAGCCGCTCGAAGAGCCGCTCGCCGAACCGGTGTCCGACGAGTCGTCGCCGCCGCCGCTGTCGCTCGCGTCGTCGCCGTTGGAAAGGGTGCTCGATTGGGTGAAGCCGGCGTCTCCGTAGAAGAAGTTCGGAGGCGCACCCGCGGCGCAGGCCTGGTCGAGCACGACCATCGCCCCGAAACCCACCGCCGTCCACACCAGGTGCGCTGTCTTCATTGGACCCCGATAGTGTATCTGCGGAAACGGGTTCGACCACGCCTCAGTCGGGTCTCCCGGCCCAAGCGGCGCCCCTCGCGATCCAGTTCTCTGGGGGCTTTCCAGTCCTCCCCAGGCCCCCGATCTCAGCGCCCGTCGCCGCTCTTTGCGCCGCTGCCCCCCAATCCGTCGTCGACGTGCACCGCGGCGATGCGGTCGCTGCTCGACGGCCGGTGCGGCGGGTCCCGGACGCGTTCGAGCTTGCGATAGAGCGTGCGGCGATCGAACCCGAGCACCTGCGCCGCGAGGGTCTTGTTTCCGCCGACCGCCTCGAGGACTTTGAGAATGTAACGGCGCTCCACCTCCTCCATCGGGAGGAGCTCGGCCGGGTCGTTCGACTCGATGTTGATCCGTGCCGTCTTGTGATCGCGGATCTTCTCGGGCAGGTCATCGACGCCGATCTGATCGAACTGCGCGAGGGCGACCGCCCGTTCGATGCAGTTCTGAAGCTCTCGAACGTTCCCGGGCCACGTGTAGACGAGCAGCCGATCGGCGGCTCCGCTCGTCATTCCGACGACGGGGCGGCGGCTCTGCGCCGCGTAACGCTCGAGGAAGTGCTGCGCCAAAAGGAGGATGTCCCCGCTCCGCGCGCGCAGGGGAGGCACGTGGATGCGCACGACGTTGATCCGGTAGAAGAGGTCCTCGCGGAACCGTTTCTCCTCGACCTCGGTCTCCAAATCGCGGTTCGTGGCCGCGATGATGCGCGTGTCGAAGGGCTGCTCGCCGTCCCCGCCGACGGGGCGCACGCTCCTCTCCTGGAGCGCGCGCAGGAGCTTGGCCTGCATCCCGGCGGGCATCTCGCCGATCTCGTCGAGGAACAGGGTCCCGCGCGTGGCCTTGATGAAGAGCCCGGGGCGCGCGGTGCGCGCGTCCGTGAAGGCGCCCTTGACGTGCCCGAACAGCTCGCTCTCGAGCAGAGGCTCGGGCATCGCGGCGCAGTTGATGGCCACGAGGGGACCGTCACGCCGCGCACTGTTCGCGTGGAGCGCCTTGGCGACCAGCTCCTTGCCGGTGCCGCTTTCGCCGGTGATGAGCACCGTGGTCTCGGTGTCGGCGACGCGCGTCACGAGCTCGCACATCTTGAGCATGGCGGGGCTCTTGCCCAGGATCTCCTCGAAGCGCGGCGCCCCGTCGACCGCCTTTCGGAGGCGTTTCACCTCTTCGCGCAGCGCGCCGTGACGGAGCGCGCGCTCGATCGTGAGCGCAAGCTCGTCCATGTCGAAGGGCTTCGTGACGAAGTCGTAGGCGCCCGCTCGGATGGCCGCGATCGCCGTCTCCATGTTGGCGTACGCGGTGATCACGATGACGGGCATGTCCTCGCGCCGCGCGACCAGCTGCTTGCACAGCTCGACCCCGTTCATCCCGGACAGGTTCACGTCCGTGACGACGAGCCCGAAGTCCTCTCGCTCGAACGAGGCGATGGCCTTGTCGGCCGTCGTCACCCACGTGACGTCGAAGTTACGGCGCCGAAGGTCGGCCTCCAGCACCTCGCACATGCTGCGATCGTCGTCGATGATGAGGATCCGCCGCTCCATGGCCGTCGTTTGCGTGGACGCACTTTAAGTCCGTCGGCGCGCGCGCGCCACCTGGGCGCTCGGGCCGGCATCACATTGCGGTCCGGAACCCTGCTAAACCCCTCTTCCATGCCCCGGCCCCTTGTCGCCGCCCTTCGCGAAGCGCGCGCGATGCTCGCCTCGGCGGCGCCGGCCGAGCCCGCCGAGATCGCGATAGCAAGGCGGTTGACTCGCGACATCGACCGGGCGATCGACCGCCTCGACGGCCGCGACGCCGACCGGGATCTGGTGGCGGTCGTCTGTCACGACCTGAAGGATCCTCTTTCCTCGATCGTCATGGGCGCGGGCTTCCTGCGGCGGGCCGTCCCGGACGACGACGGCACCACCCGACGGGTCGTCGAGGCGGTCGCGCGGTCGGCCGACCGAATGAGCCGCGTGATCGCCGACTTTCACGACCTCGCGCGGCTCGAGGGGGGGACGCTCCGCGTCGAGGTCAACGTGGTGGACCTGGCCCACGTGGTCCGCGAGGCGATCGCCCCGTTCGTGGCACAGGCGGTGGAGAAGGGCGTGGCCCTGTCGCTCCATGTCATGGGCGAGTCGGTCCTGGCGCTCTGCGATCGTGCGCGCATCGACCAGGTGGTCGCCAAGCTTGTGGGGAACGCGATCAAGTTCACGGCGCCGGGCGGCCGGGCCGAGATCACCCTCGAGAGCGTCGCGCCGGACGCCCGGTTGACGCTCGCGGACAGCGGCCGCGGCATCGCCGCCGCCCGCCTCGCGTCGGTGTTCGACCACGCGGCGAACGCTCGGCAGGTCCCTCGGGACGGCCCCGGCCTGGGTCTGCCCATCGCCCGGGGCCTGTTGGAGCTGCAGGGAGGGACGATCGCGATCGAGAGCCGGGAGGGCCACGGCACCACCGTCACGGTCACCTTGCCCGCCGCGTAAACCCCCGCAAAGACGCGTTGGGTGCGGCGTCCGAACTCTCGCTTCGCTCGAGCCTGCGGACGCGTTCGGGTGTTTCGTCCGAACTCTCGCTTCGCTCGAGCCTGCGGATTTCGACGTGCTATGAGCGCGGCCATGAGCAGCGTCCGCACCGAGTCCGACAGCATGGGGAAGGTCGACGTCGCGTCCGACAAATACTGGGGCGCTCAGACGCAGCGTTCGCTGCAGAACTTCAAGATCGGGGGTCACCGGTTCGGACGTCCGGTCATCCGCGCCTTCGGGATCGTCAAGAAGGCCGCCGCGCTGACGAACAAGGACCTCGGCAAGCTCGACGCGACGAAGTGCGACCTTATCGTGCGGGCCGCGGACGAGGTCATCGAGGGCAAGCTCGACGCCCACTTCCCGCTCGTCGTCTGGCAAACGGGCAGCGGGACCCAATCGAACATGAACGCCAACGAGGTGATCGCCAACCGCGCGATCGAGCTCTCGGGGGGGGTCATGGGGTCCAAGAAGCCCATCCACCCGAACGACGACGTGAACCGGTCGCAGTCGTCGAACGACGTCTTCCCCACCGTGATGCACGTCGCCGCCGCGCTCGAGATCCACGAGCGCCTCCTTCCCGCGGTGGCCAAGCTCCGGGTCGCCGTCGAGACCAAGGCGCGCGCCTTCGCGGACATCGTGAAGGTCGGCCGCACGCACTTGATGGACGCTACGCCGCTCACGCTGGGGCAGGAGATGGGCGGCTGGGCCGCGCAGCTCGCGGCGTGCGAGGCGGGGCTGGGTCGGTCTCTCGACGGCGTGTACGAACTCGCCCTCGGGGGGACGGCGGTCGGCACGGGGCTCAACACGCACCCCCAGTGGGCCGACCGGGTGGCGAAGAAGATCGCTGAGCTCTCCGGCGCGCCGTTCCGCTCGGCGCCGAACAAGTTCGCGGCGCTGGCCGGCCACGAGGCCCTCGTCGCGGCGAGCGGCGCGATGCGCGTGCTCGCCGCGGCTTGCTTCAAGATCGCGAACGACATTCGCCTTCTCGGGAGCGGTCCGCGGTGCGGCATCGGGGAGCTCGCGCTGCCGGAGAACGAGCCGGGCAGCAGCATCATGCCCGGCAAGGTGAACCCGACGCAGGCCGAGGCGATGACGATGGTCTGCGTGCACGTGATGGGCAACGACGCGGCGGTCGGGTTCGCGGGCGCGAGCGGGCACTTCGAGCTCAACGTGTTCAAGCCCGTCATCATCCACAACGTCCTCGAGAGCTGCGCCCTCCTTTCGGACGCGTGCCACAGCCTCACGGACAACTGCGTCGTCGGCATCGAGCCGAACCGGGAGGTCATCGCCCGTCACGTGGAGAACACGTTGATGCTGGTGACGGCCCTCAACGAGGTGATCGGCTACGACAACGCCGCGAAGGTCGCCAAGCTCGCCCACTCGAAGAACATGACCCTTCGTCAGGCCGCAGCGGAGCTCGGGCTCGTCAAGCCGGAGGACTTCGACAAGCACGTGAAGCCGGAGAAGATGGTATCGCCCGGGTGAACACGGTCAGTCCACCCCCCCCATGCGGCAGGCGTTGGGGACGCAGACGCTGACGCCCCCCTGCGCGGTGGGGTAGGTGTAGCAAAAGACTCCGGACCCACAGTCTGCGTCTGTCATACACAGCTTCGTGCAGAAGCCGTAGTCTGGGGCGACGTAGTCCGCGCTGCAGAACAGCGCCGCAATGCACTGGTTCTTGTGCGCCAGGCAATACATGCCGACGCTCAGCTCGTTGCCCGCGCTGCCTTCGGGGACCGTGCACGCCGTCGTGCCGGCCTCTCCCGCGTCGACGCCCCCCGCGTCGGCGGCCGCGGTCATCGAGGCGTCGGGGATGTTGGGCGGGGTCGTCGAGACGCAGGCGCTCAAGGTGACCAGCAGCGCAGACGTGGCGACGACCATTCCCCTCATCTTGCGCCTTGCCCCCGAATCTCGACGATACCACCGGGTGATTGCTCTCACGATGCCTTGTGTTGTACCCAAGAAGACGGAGGGGCTGACGCTTCGGCGCGACGATGACACGTCCTTTCAGGGGGCGCCGCATGTTGGCGGTGTGGGCCCTTCTCGTCACGATGACCGACTCGAAGCAGGCGGGCGCGCAGGCCGTCGCCGTACCCGTCCCACTTCAGGCGGAGCTTCTCGTGAAGGTCGCTGCCTACGACAAGAACCTCCTGCCGCGCGCGGGCGATCGCGTCCGGGTGTTGATCGTGGAGAAGCCCGGGGACGGCGACTCGGCGCGCGTGGCCGGGCAGCTCCGCAGCGCCCTTCACGAGATTCCCGCGATCGGCGGGCTGCCGCACGACGAGGTGGTGTTCGACTTCTCCGACGCCCACGCCCTGGCCGCGGAGTGCCGGTCGCAACACGTGTCGATTGTCTACATCGGGCCCGGGATGGGGACGGACATCGAGGCCATTCGCCAGGCGTTCGACGGGGGCAACCTCCTCAGCGTCGCGGCGGTCCCGGACGACGTGAGGCGCGGCATCGTGCTGGGCTTCGGGCTCAAGGCGGGCAGGCCCAACCTGCTCTTGAACCTCGCGCAGGCGCGTCGCGAGGGGGTCGCCCTAAGGCCCGAGGTGGTGCGCCTCATGACGGTGTACGAATGAGGCCCGTCGTCGTCGCCTGCGCCCTCGTGCCGTCTCTCCTCGCGTGGGGCCCCGCCGCCCTGGCCGACGACGACAC
The DNA here is from genome assembly GCA_035295445.1 of Polyangiaceae bacterium. Taxonomy (GTDB): domain Bacteria; phylum Myxococcota_A; class Polyangia; order Polyangiales; family Polyangiaceae; genus Palsa-1150. The sequence continues at coordinate 15,605 of DATGJA010000293.1, forward strand.
GTCCGATTTGCAGAGCGTCCTCTCGTCCCCGGTCGTGAGCACGGCGTCGAAGACGCCCGAGATGGACACCGTCTCTCCCGGGACCACGACCGTCGTGACGGGCGAGGACATGATGCGCTACGGCATGCGCACGGTCGGCGAGGCGGTGAACTTCCTCGCGATGGGCGTCGTCGGCGACTCGCCGCAGGGTCTCGACGCCGACGACTTCGGGGCAAGAGGGGTGCTCGTCACCGGGGATCTCGGCGCCCACTTCCTCGTCATGATCGACGGCCACACGGTCAACCAGCCGCTCGGGGGCACCGGGGAGTTCTATTCGTCGCACGCCATCGGCGCCTCCTTCGGACCGGCCCTCGGCGTGCCGCTCGAGTTGGTGGACCACATCGAGGTGACCCTCGGCCCCGGCTCGGTGCTCTACGGGTCGAACGCGATGCTCGGGATCGTCAACGTGGTCACCAAGCGCGCCGCCGCGTTCGAGGGGGTGCACGTCGCGGCCGACTCGCAGCTGCTCACGACCGGGCGCGTCTTCGCCGGGGGGGGCCACGCCTTCACCCTGTTCGGCAAGCCCGCCGAGGCCACCGCCGGCTTCGAGTACTTCACGCGCAAGGGTCCCGGCATCGACATCCCGGTCCAGGTGTCCGGGGGGGGGCCGTACGGGGGGACGGCGCACGACAACTCCATGCAGGTGCCGTCGGGCATCGCGCGGCTGCGCGTGGGGAGCCTCGAGCTTAGCGCGCGCGCGACCCTCAAGGATGCTTCACTTCCGCTGCCGACGGGGGTCTTCGACGACCCCAAGGCGCACGACCTCGAGCGGCGCCTCTCGTTCGAGGTCTCCCACCGGGCGTCGATCTCCGAGCTCCTCGTCGTGACGAGCCGCGCGTACTTCGATACGTACGACCTGCGGGGTACCTACGAGATCTTCTCGAACGTGTCGCTTCCCCTGACGGCCGCGGCGTACTGGGGAGGGGCCGAGGTTCGCGGATCCTTCGATTGGTTCGGCAACGGGCGCTTCGTGACCCTCGTCGGCGCCGAGGGGACGTACCGGCAAGTCGGGCAGCTCGGGCTCGTCGAGCTCTCGGGGAACCCGTCGCAAGTCACGGGGCACCTCGACCGGCACGACGTGATCCTCGCCGCTTATGGGGAGCAGACGTGGCGGCCGCGCCGGTGGCTCGCGCTCAATGCCGGGCTGCGCCTCGACTACGACGAGCGATTTCCCGCCGTCGCGTCGCCCCGTGTCGCCGCAAGCGTGAAGCCGTGGGAGGGGGGCACGATCAAGCTCATGTACTCGGAGGCCTTCCGGGCGCCCACGCTCGCCGAGAGCTACGGCTCGCTGGGGCTGCTGATAACGCCTCAGCAGCTCGACCCGGAGACGGTGCGGTCGGTCGAAGCGTCGATCGCGCACGACTTCGGCACGCAGCGGCTGCTCTTCGGCGCGTACTACTCGGTCTGGAACGATCTGATCTATCTGCACCAGTTCACCCCGGCCGAGGTGGCGGCGGGACTCGGAGGCGCAGGCCAGGCGCAGGAGCAGAACAGCACGTCGCTGACCAACCCGGGCCTCAACGCGAGCTTTCAAGGGCAGCTCGCGGAAGGGCGCCTCCAGTACGGGATCACCTGGACCGAGGCGGTCGCGCACCCGAGCGGGGGCGGAATCCTTCCGGCTTCCCCCACCACGTTCGGGAACGCGCACGTCTCCTACGATCTGCAGAACGGGTGGCCCGTCCTTGCCGTCGCCGCGAGCTACGTCGGCGAGCGGCGGGCGCCGGTCCCCCTCGCGAGCTTCCTCGACAACAACCTGATGCCGACCGCGCCCCCGCAGCTCGCCTTGCGCCCGACGGCGACCGGCCCGGTCCCTGGGGTCGACGGGCTCTCGTATCGCGTGAGCGTCAACTACGTCTTCGGGACCAAGGACCCGTACCTCATCGGACCCGCCGCGAGCCTCTCCCCCAACGCGTCCCAGCTCGTGCCGATCGAGAAGTTTCGCGCGCTCGTCGGCCTCGCGTACCAGTTTCAGTGAGAGGCGACCGCTCTTCGAGATGGGGGGCGATGCCTACTTGGGCACGGCCACGATGCGAGCGTCGGGGCTTCCGTCGAGCTGGCCGACGGACCCCGAGTCGCTGAAGTAGACGTACTTGTCGTCGACCGCGATGCCGACGGGGAAGCTCAAGTAGTCGAGGAGGGTGCGCGTGCCGGCAAGGCAGCCGTTCACCGGGCACTTGCCGATGCGACCGAGGTTCGGCCCGAAGGTGCCCTGGCCCACGTCGCCCCACTCGCTGATGTAGACGTCGGCGCCGTCGGTCGCGATCCGCGCGGCGCTCGCCAGCGCGCTGGCCAGGGGGGTGGTCTGGTTGCCGCAGCCGGTCTTGGCACACTTCACGAGGCGCCCCGACGAAGCGTCCTGGCTCGCGAGAAAAACGTCCGTGTCGTCGATGGCCATGTCGACGAGGCCCAGCTGTCCGCTGACCAGCCACGACGTCATCGACGCCGCCTGGCCCGGCGCGAAGGCCATCACCTCTCCCTGAGTGAGCAGGCCGTACAGCGTGGTCGTGTCCGCGCCGAGCGCGGTCGGCGTGTACCCTCCGTTCGGGTCGGGAGGGGGTTGTGCTTGCGGAGACCACTCGAGCGTCGGCACACCCTGGCAGCCGCCCTTCGCACACGAGAAGACGACGGCGCTGTCCGTGGCATAGACGCGAAGAGCGTCGACCGCGATGGGTCCCGGAAACTGCCCGCTGTTATGCCACAGGACCGTCGGCCCGCTTGGACAGCCGTCGACCGAGCAGGCGAGGACGGCGTCGTCGGCGGTGAAGTACACGTTCGTCGCGTCGACCGCGAGGCGGCCGACCGCGTTCCAGCCGCCGCTGGTGAGGACCGTCGGGCGGTTGTTGCACCCCTGCTTGGCGCACTTCAGCAGCGACGGCGGGGACTCGTTCAACCAGTAGACGTTCACGGCGTCGATGGTGAGATCATGCGGGGAGCTCTGCCCCGAGGCGAGCACGCCCGGCGCGAGCGACGTGCACGTGCCGTAGCCGCACGCGCCGCCGCCGCAGTCGTGTCCACATGTGCCGCAGTTTCGCGGGTCGAAGTTCAGGTTCCCGCACGAAGCGGATACGGCGCCCATCGCGGGGGTCGACGCGTCCCCCGCGGACGTGACGGCGGGGTGCATCGGGGCGAGACCGCCCGAGTCCTGCTCGGGCAGGCCGTTCGGCAGCTGCGCGACGCATCCGGAAGCGACGACGAGCGCCCCCACGAGGGCCCATCGCCGTGTGCGACGCGAGGAAGGCGTGTGCGCGCGGCGCGTCATCGTCGATTGCCCGGAGCCATTCTGGCGGAGTCGTCGCGCCTCGGCCAGCCCACCCTATGGCCGTCGGGCGAGCTATACATCGTTCGAGGCGAGGCTCATGGCCGAGATCACCCAGCGCGACGTCCTGGTCGATAGCGTTCGTTCGCGCGTCCGCGAGGCGGTCGCCCGGGACGCCGGGCAGACGCGCGCGGCCGTGGTGTTCGTCCACGGCAACCCGGGCTCGGGCGAGGACTGGGAGGATCTGGTCGCGCGGGTCGGCGACTTCGGACGCGCGATCGCCCCCGACATGCCCGGCTTCGGCAAGGCCGACCGGCCGGCCGTCTTCGACTACACCGTGGCCGGGTACGCCCGCCACTTGGGCGGTCTCCTCGACCGCCTCGGCATCGACCGCGCGCACCTCGTTCTCCACGACTTCGGCGGTCCCTGGGGCCTGGCGTGGGCGGCGGCCAACCCCCCGCGCGTGGCGAGCGTGACCCTCGTCAACATCGGCGTGCTGCCCGGCTATCGATGGCACAAGTACGCCCGCATCTGGCGGACGCCGATCGTCGGCGAGCTCTTTCAGCGCACGGCGACCCGACGCGCGTTCCGCTTCTTGCTCGACGCCGAGAACCCCCGGCCCCTCCCGCGTGCGTTCGTCGATCGCATGTTCGACGACCTCGACGCGGGCGCCAAGCGAGCCATCCTCAAGCTCTATCGCGCCACGTCGGACGTCGACGGGATGAGCCGCGATCTGGGTCGCGCGCTCGGGCCGCTCCGCCTGCCGGCGCTCGTGCTCTGGGGCACGGCCGACTCGTTCTTGTCGTCGACCTATGCCGAGCGCCAGCGCGACTTCTTCGACGTTCGCGGGGTCCACCTGCTCGGGGGGTGCGGTCACTGGCCGTTCGTGGACGAGCCCGAGCGATGCGCCTCGATCATCGTCCCGTTCTTGCGGGACCGATGGGCGGAGGCGGACGGGCACGTCGCGCCGTCGGCCGTCGGTTGAAGGTCATGCGTCGGGGGGTGGCGTCCGCGCTCGTCTCCCTCGCCGTCGCGTCGTGCGGGCACGCGCGCGGCACCCAGGTCGGGGCGCCGGCGCATGCGCGGGGCGCGAGGGCGTCGACTCCCGTCGTGCCCGTGGCGGAGGACGCCGGGCCTCGCGGTCCATCGCCCTTGCCCGAGGCGGAGATCGACGCCGCCGTGGCCGACGCGATCGAGGCTCACCAGCTGCCCGGCGCCGTAGTGGTGGTGGGCCGCCGCGATCGCGTCCTCTTCCGCCGCGCCTACGGCCTGCGGGAAGTCGAGCCTGACCGCGTGCCGATGACGCTCGACACGGTCTTCGACCTCGCGTCGCTGACGAAGCCCATCGCGACCGCGACCAGCGTCATGACCCTCGTCGAGCAAGGGCGGATCCGAGTCGACGACCCCGTCTCTCGCTACGTCCCCGAGTGCGACGTCCCCTCGAAGCGCGCGATCACGCTCCGCCAGCTTCTCCTGCACGTGTCGGGGCTGCCGGCGGATGTGCCGAAGGAGGACTTCGCGCACGGTCGGGCCGAGGCCGTCGCGCGCGTCTGCGGCGCCCCCCTGCGGGGTCCCCCCGGCACAGTCTCGATCTACAGCGACCTCGGCTACATCCTGCTCGAGGAGGTCGTCCGCCGGGTCACGGGGCTCGAGCTCTCCACCTACGCGCGAGAGAGGGTCTTCGAACCGCTCGGCATGCACGACACGACGTTCTTGCCGCCCCCGGCGCTGAGGGATCGGGCCGCCTGGACCGAGTTCGTCGACGGGGCGTGGCGCGCCGGAACCGTCCACGACCCGCGCGCGTACCTGCTCGGAGGCGTGGCCGGGCACGCGGGGCTCTTCTCGACGGGGGACGACCTCGCGTCCTACGCACGGGCGATCCTCGGCGGCGGTCAGGTCGACGGGCGGCGGATCCTGTCGGCGCCGACGGTCGCGTCGATGATCGCGCCGCACGACGTCCCCGGCAACGTCCGCGCGCTCGGCTGGAACGTCCAGAGCTCGTATCGCGGCGAGGGCCTGTCGCCGATCGCGGTCGGTCACTTCGGCTTCACGGGGACCGCGTTGTGGATCGATCCCGACAAGGACTTCTTCGTCGTCGTCCTCTCCAACCGGGTTCACCCCGACGGCACGGGGGACGCGAAGCCGCTCGTCGCTCGCGTCGACTCGCTGGTCGCGTCCGCGCTCGGTCCGCCGGCGGGTCGCGCCCGCTCCTGCCCCGACCGGCTCGGGGTCGTCCGGGCCGGCATCGATGTCCTGCGCGCGGAGGGGTTCGAGCGCCTCCGGGGCCACTCGGTCGGGCTCATCACGAACGCCAGCGGTCGCGCGGCCGACGGCCAGTCCACCGCCGACCTGCTCCTCGCCGCCCAGGGCGTTCGCCTGGTCGCCCTCTTCACCCCGGAGCACGGGCTCGACGGGGCGCAAGGCGGGCGGGTCTCGGACGGCCGCGACGAGCGCACCGGACTGCCGGTCTACAGCCTCTACGGCGACACGCTGTCCCCCACCGCGGCGAGCCTCGAGGGGCTCGACACGCTCGTCTTCGACGTGCAGGACGTGGGGACTCGCTTTTTCACCTATGCCTCCACGATGCGTCGCGCGATGGGCGCGGCGCGCGATCGTGGGCTTCGCTTCGTCGTCCTCGATCGACCCGATCCCATCGACGGCGTCGACGTCGCGGGGCCGGTCCTCGCGCCGTCGTCGGACTCGTTCGTGAACTACCACGCGCTACCCGTCCGCCACGGGATGACGATCGGCGAGCTGGCGACGCTCTTCAACGCCGACGATCACCTCGGCGTGGCTCTGTCGATCGTGCCCATGCGCGGCTGGTCGCGCGCCGAGTTCGCGGACGAGACGGGCCTGCCCTGGTTCAACCCCTCGCCGAACATCCGCAGCGTCGAAGAGGCGCTCCTCTATCCAGCGATCGGGCTCCTCGAGGCGTCGAACCTCTCGGTCGGTCGCGGGACCGAGGCTCCCTTCGAGCGCATCGGCGCGCCGTGGATCGACGCGGGGGCGCTCTCCGCCGCCGTCGCGCGGGACGGGCTCGAGGGGGTGGTCCTCTCCCCCGAGGTCTTCACGCCCACGGCGGATCGCTACGCAGGCCAGGCATGCCATGGCCTCCACGTCACGGTGCGCGATCGCGCGCGGTTCGAACCGGTCCGAACGGGGCTCGCGATCGCGCGGGAGCTGCGGCGCCTCTACCCGAGGGAGTGGGACGTCGACAAGCTGGACCGCTTGCTCGTCTCTGCGGCGACGAGTCAGGCGGTCCGCGCCGGCCTTCCGATCGATGCCATCGTCGCGACCTACCGCGACGACCTCGCCGCGTTCACGGCCAAGCGGGAGAAGTATCTACTCTACGACCCGTGCCCGGCCGCCCCGCTCGCGGGCAAATGAGGACACACACACCGATGAATCACTCTCACGTGGTGAAGAGGACCCACGTGGTCCCGTCGAAGCGCACGAGCTGGAGTTGCTCGAAGACGTTGAAGTCGGTCGGGGACGTCGACATCTTGATCCCCGGCAGGAGCAGCGGAGGCGCGAAGTCCTTGAGGCTCTCCGCCTGCTTCATCACGTTGTCGCGCGTGAGCTCGTCGCCGCACTGCTTGAGCACCTGGATGAGCGTCTGCCCCGCGATGTAGCCGTACACGTTGTTCGCCTCGGCGGCGTTGCCTTCCGGATAGTACTCCTTCATGAAAGCCTTGAAGTCCTTCATCGCCGGATCCGAGTCCCACTGTTTGTCGGTCGGGTCCTTGAAATAGCCCACCGTGACGAGGCCCACCGATTTGTCCAGGCCCGCGGGCGTGAGGACCGATCCGACCGAGGCCGCGACGTTGCTCAGGTACTCCTTCGGCTTCCAGCCGATGTCGTAGGCCTTGCGGATGGCTTGTGCGCCGAACTTGGGCGTCGTGATGTTCACGAAGGTGTCGGCGCCCGACGCCTTGAGCGTCGCGATCTGCGAGTCGACCGTCGCGTCCGAGACCTCGTACGTCGCCTCGGCGACGATCGCGCCGGCCTTGGCGCCGAGGCCGTCCTTCAGCCCTTTGAGCAGGTCCTTGCCGAAGTCGTCGTTTTGGTAGAGAACGGCGATCTTCGCGTTCGGCTGCGTCTTCGCGATGTACTCGCCGTAGGTGCGCCCCTCGAGCTGGTAGCTCGGATTGAAGCCCATCGTCCACGGGAAATGCGCCGGGTCGGCCCAGCGCGTGGCCCCGGTGGCCGCGAAGAGCTGCGGTACCTTCTTGCCGTTGAGGTACGGCTGGATCGCCACGTTCGACGGCGTGCCGAGCGGCTGGAAGATAAAGAGCACGTCGTCTTGCTCGACGAGCTTGCGGACCTGCTCGACCGCCTTCGGAGGGCTGTAGCCGTCGTCCACGCTCAGGAGGTCGATCGTGTGGCCATTGACGCCGCCCTCCTTGTTGATTTTCTGGAAGTAGGCCGCCTCGACCTTGCCGATCGTCCCGTACGCGGACGCAGGGCCGCTGTAAGGCATCGTCTGGCCGATCTTGATCGGGCCGTTGCCGGCCGCCGCCTTCTGCTCTCCACCTCCTGCGCTCCCGCGCTTGCACCCCGCCGACGCGAGGGTCAACGCAAGAGCCGCAGCCCACGTCCATGTCTTGCAGTTCATCTTGTCCTCATTTCTTGAGCCGCCGCGGCAGCGCCGAGGCGATGCGTTTGACCAGCCCGGAGACTCCGAATGGAAGAGCGTAGATGCTAAGCAGAAGAACCAACCCGTACACGGCGCCCGGAGCGGCCTTGGAGAGGTCGCCCGCGACGTTCGGGACGAACTGGATGAAGATGGCGCCGTAGATCGCGCCCGACAGGGAGGCGAGGCCGCCGACCACAATGCCCACCAGCAGGCTGATGGAGAGGAATGCCGAGAAGCTGTCCGGCCCGACGAACTGAACCGCCAGCGCGCTCAGGCCGCCCGCCACGCCCGTGTAGAGCGCGCTGATGCCGAACGTGACCGACTTGTACATGGCCGTGTCGATCCCGACCGACGCGGCGGCGATGGGGCTGTCGCGAATGGCGACGATGGCTCGACCCGTCGGGCCCCGCACGATGTTGCGGGCGACGAGGAACCCCGCGGCCGCCACCCCGAGCGAGAGGAGATAAAGCCACTGGTCGGGCGAGAGGGGAAGCCCGAGCGGCGCGTGCGGCTTGTCGAGCGAGATCCCCTCCACCCCCCCGGTAAAGGACTCGATCCCGCGGAACTTGAAGACCTGCGGAAGGACCACGCCGAGAGCGAACGTGGCGAGCGCGAGGTAAAGCCCGTCGAACCGCAGCGCCGGCAGCCCGAACAGGAAGCCCGCGACCATGCACACGGCCCCCGCGCAAGGCAGCGTCGCCCAGTATGGGAAGCCGAAGCGGTGCACAAGGATGGCGGTCGTGTAGGCGCCGATGCCGAAGAACGCGCCGTGACCGAGCGAGATCTGTCCGCCGTATCCGGTCAGCAAGTTGAGGCCGAGAAGGGCGACGGCGTCGATGACCACGAGCGTCACCTGGAACACGCGGTAGTCGTCCGCCGCGAGGGGGAGTGCGCAGGCCGCGACGACGGCGATCACTACGGCGGCCGTCCGCCAGCGTGGGACGCCGGTCCTCGTCGTTGGCGTTGGATGGATGCCGGGCGCGCTTTCGACCATCAAACCCTCGTGGCGGCGACGGAGCCGAACAGGCCCGCTGGACGGAGGACGAGAACGCCCACGATGAGCGCCAGCGCGACGGTGAGCTTCAGCTCGGTCCCGATGAGATAGGCGCCGACCACGTTCTCGAGGACACCCACGACGAACCCTCCCACGACGGCGCCCCCGGGGCTGTCGATTCCGCCGAGGAGCGCGGCGGCGAACGCGTAGAGGAGCACGCCCCCCATCATCGACGGATCGAGGAACACGACGGGCGCGACCATCATCCCCGCGACGGCGCCGACGGCCGCCGCGAGCCCCCAGCCGAGCGCGAGCATCCGTCCCACGCGGATGCCGACGAGGCGGCTCGAGGCCTGGTTCTGCGCGACGGCGCGCATCGCCAGGCCGAGCGACGTGTGGCGGAAGAACGTGTAGAGGAGCAGCATCATCCCGAGCGTGACGCCGACGACGCCGAGCTCGTGGGACCCGATGTAGTGGTTGCCGAACGGCGGGCGCGCAGGGAATGGGCTCGGGAAGGTGCGGATCGTCGTCCCGAACACCCACGACGCGAGGCTGTTGAGGGCGACCATCAGGCCGATGAAGACGATGACGACCGAAAGGACCGGCGCGCGCGCCGCGGGCCGGATGATGACGCGCTCGATCAGCATCCCCGCCGCGAAGGAGATCCCGACGGTCGCCGAGAAGGCGAGCCAGTAGGGGACGCCGGCCTCGATCAGCGCCGACGCGAGGTACGTCGAGCAGAGGGCCATCTCCCCTTGGGCGAAGTTCACGAGGTGTGTCGCGCGGTAGATCATGACCAGCGCGAGCGCGACGCTCGCGTAGACGCCCCCGTTGGCGAGGCCCGAGACGACTTGGTGAAGAAACTCCTCCATCGCGCCCCTTCAGAGCCCCAGGTACGCCCGCCGGATCGACTCGTCGGCGCGAACCTCTTGTGCCGTTCCCGACATCACCACGCGACCGGTCTCGAGCACGCAGGCGTGATCGGCGAGCTGAAGTGCGATGACGGCGTTCTGCTCCACGAGCAGGATCCCCATGCGCTCGGCCGCGCTGACGTCGCGCAAGATGCGGTAAATCTCCTCGACGACGAGCGGCGCCAGGCCGAAGGACGGCTCGTCCATGACGACGAGCTTCGGCCGCAGCATGAGCCCCCGCCCGATGGCCAGCATCTGCTGCTCGCCACCCGAGAGCGTCCCCGCCTGCTGCGCGCGACGCTCGGCGAGGCGCGGAAAGTACTGGTAAACGCGATCGAAATCGGCGGCCACGCCGGGTCGATCGCGCCGACTGTACGCGCCGAGGCGCAGGTTCTCCTCCGTCGTCAGATGGACGAACGTCCCGCGGCCCTCCGGCACGTGCGCCACGCCGAGGCGCGCAATGTCCTCGGTCGGCGTCTTGTCGATGCGACGGCCTTGAAGGGTCACCTCGCCGCGGTGGTCGACCATTCCGGTGACGGCCCGGAGCAACGTCGTCTTGCCCGCGCCGTTGGAGCCGAGGACCGCCGTGACCCCTCCCGCCGCCACGTCGACGTCGATCCCGTGCAGGACGTCGCCCTGTCCGTAACCCGCGTAGAGGGAGCGGACCGCGAGGAGGCTCACGAGGTACCTCCCAGATAGGCGCGGATGACCTCGGGGTCGTTGCGAATCTTGCCAGGAGGCCCGTCCGCGATGACGCGGCCGAAGTCGAGGACGACGACCGTGTCCGAGACGTGCATGACGACGCCCATGTGGTGCTCGACGAGGAGGACGGTGACGCCCATCGAGTCTCGGAGCGATCGGACGAGCGCGGTCAGATCGTCGATCTCGGCGTGGTTGAGGCCGGCGATCGGTTCGTCCAGCATGACGAAGCGCGGTTTCGCCGCGAGGGCGCGCGCCAGCTCGACGCGCTTGCGTACGCCGAAGGGCAGATCCAGGACCCGACGCTGGGCGATCCCGCGCAGCCCGACGAACTCGAGCAGGCGCTCGGCCTCGGCGGCGAGTTCGCGGTCCCTGCGCGCGGCGGCGGCCCCCGCGAAGGCGTCGGCGAGGAAACGCGGGCGCCCGGGAGCGTGCGCGCCGAGCATGACGTTGTGCGCCGCCGTCATCGAGTCGAAGAGTGCGACGTTCTGGAAGGTGCGCGCGATCCCGAGCGCCGCCATCTGGTGGCGCGGCCGGGTGAGCAGCGACGTCCCGTCGAAGAGGATGGCGCCGCTGTCGACCGTGTAGAGGCGGCTGATGCAGTTGAAGAGCGTGGTCTTGCCCGCGCCGTTCGGCCCGATGAGACCGACGATGGTGCCTTCGGGGACTTCGAACGTCACGTCGTCGAGGGCCGCGATGCCGCCGAAGCGCACGCAGACCTTGTCGCAACGGAGCAGGGTTCGTCCAGGGCGCATCGTTTGGAATCGGGTCCTTTTACCTGGCGTCCACGCCGGGCGGTAGAGCCGATCGGGATTCGGGTCGGTCGCCGCCCACGTTACGCGGGTCGCTCTCGTCCCGTCTCCCGTCTTGCCGCGGCGCGGCACGGGGACTAACTCTCCCGGTCACCATGCCCGATTCGTTCTCCGCCAAGACGACGCTCGCGGTCGGATCCGCCTCGTATGCCTATTTCCGCCTCGCCGCCGTCTACGCCAAGCACCCTCAAGCAGCGCGCCTACCCTTTTCTATCAAGATCCTCCTCGAGAACCTCCTTCGCACCGAGGACGGTGTTTCCGTTCGGGCCGAGGACGTCGAGGCGCTCGCGACGGTCGACCTGACCGCGCAGCCCACGCGGGAGATCGCGTTCACCCCGGCCCGCGTGCTCCTGCAGGACTTCACCGGCGTGCCGGCAGTCGTGGACCTCGCGGCGATGCGCGACGCGATGAGGGCGCTCGGGGGAGACCCGAAGAGGATCAACCCGCTCCAGCCGGTCGAGCTCGTGATAGACCACTCGGTCCAGGTGGACGCGTTCGCGTCGCGCGACGCGCTGACGATCAACGCGCAGCTCGAGTTTCAGAGGAACAAGGAGCGCTACCAATTTCTCAAGTGGGGCCAGAGCGCATTTCGTAATTTCAAGGTCGTCCCGCCGGATCAAGGGATCGTGCACCAGGTCAACCTGGAGTATCTCGCCCGCGTCGTGATGCGTTCGGACGACGGCAAGACCTTGTACCCGGACACGCTCGTGGGGACGGACTCGCACACGACGATGATCAACGGTCTGGGCGTCCTCGGCTGGGGTGTGGGCGGAATCGAGGCCGAGGCCGCGATGCTCGGGCAGCCGGTGTCGATGCTCATTCCGCAGGTCATCGGCGTCAAGCTCACCGGCGCCCTGCCCGAGGGGGCGACTGCGACCGACCTCGTCCTCACGGTCACCGAGATGCTCCGAAAGCGCGGCGTGGTGGGCAAGTTCGTCGAGTTCTACGGCGACGGGCTCGCGCAGCTCCCGCTCGCCGACCGCGCGACAATCGCGAACATGGCGCCGGAGTACGGCGCGACGTGCGGCATCTTCCCCGTGGACGCAGAGACGCTGCGGTACATGCGGTTCAGCGGTCGGGACGAGGCCCAGGTGAAGCTCGTCGAGGCGTACTGCAAGGAGCAGGGGCTCTTCCACGGTCCGGACGCCGCGGAGGCCCGGTACACGGACACGATGCACCTCGACCTCGGCACGGTGGTGCCGAGCCTGGCGGGCCCGACGCGCCCGCAGGACCGGGTGAAGCTGACGGAGTCGAAGGCGTCGTTCCGGTCGTCGCTCGAGAAGATGCTCTCCAAGTCGCCGAAGCCGAGCCCGATCGACGCGAAGGAGGCCGCGGTCATCGACGGAAAGGACGTGGAGCTCAAGCACGGGTCGGTGGTCATCTGCGCCATCACGAGCTGTACGAACACGTCGAACCCGAGCGTCCTGATGGCCGCCGGGTTGCTCGCGAAGAAGGCGGTCGAGAAGGGGCTGACGCGCAAGCCCTGGGTGAAGACGAGCCTCGCCCCGGGCTCCAAGGTCGTCACCGAGTACCTCGCCAAGGCCGGCCTCGTGCCCTACCTCGAGAAGCTCGGCTTCGACACGGTGGGGTACGGGTGCACGACGTGCATCGGCAACAGCGGTCCGCTCCCCGAACCGGTGTCGAAGGCGATCGAGCACGGCTCGCTCGTGGCCGCCGCGGTCCTCAGCGGGAACCGCAACTTCGAAGGACGCGTCCATGCGGAGGTGCGCGCCAACTATCTCGCGTCTCCGCCGCTCGTCGTGGCGTACGCTCTCGCGGGGACCATCGACGTCGATCCGTACACCGAGCCGCTCGGGACGGGAGGCGACGGCAAGCCGGTCTACCTCAAGGACCTCTGGCCGACCCGCGCCGAGGTGCAGGCGGAGGTCGACAAGTGCATCGATCGCGCGATGTTCGAGCGCGTCTACGGGCACGTCTTCGACGGAGACGAGGAGTGGCGCAAGCTCAAGGTGCCGACGGGCGACCTCTACACCTGGGACGCGAAGTCGACGTACGTGAAGCACCCGCCGTATTTCGCCGGAATGACGCGCGAGCCGGGTGCCATCGCGGACATCGCCGGCGCCCGGGTGCTCGCGGTGCTCGGCGACAGCATCACCACCGATCACATCTCGCCCGCCGGGTCGATCAAGAAGAACGGGCCCGGGGGCCTGTACCTTACGGCGCACGGCGTCGACTTGAAGGACTACAACTCGTACGGCTCTCGCCGGGGCAACCACGAGGTCATGGTGCGCGGGACGTTCGCGAACGTACGCCTGCGCAACCTGCTCGCTCCGGGAACCGAGGGGGGCGTCACGCGGCACCTGCCGAGCGGGGACGCGATGAGCATCTTCGACGCGGCCGAGCGCTACGAGAAAGAGGGGGTCCCGCTCGTGATCCTCGCCGGCAAGGAGTACGGCTCGGGCTCGTCGCGCGACTGGGCGGCGAAGGGGCCGAAGCTCCTCGGGGTCCGGGCGGTAATCGCGGAGAGCTACGAGCGGATCCACCGGAGCAACCTCGTGGGGATGGGCATCCTGCCACTCGAGTTTTTGCCCGGGGAAAGTGCCGCGTCGCTCGGGCTAACGGGGGAGGAGACGTACGCGATCGGGGGCTTGGCCGGTGCGATCGCGGCGCGCAAGGTGACGGTGCGGGCGAGCGCGGGGGACAAGGAGCGGGAGTTCGCAGCGACGGTGCGGATCGACACGCCGCAGGAGCGCGAGTATTACTGCCACGGGGGCATCCTCCAGTACGTGCTGCGGCAATTGCTGAAGGGGTAGGGCTGGTCCGAGGGGGTCGCGGGCGACGGTCGCGGTCAGGGTGTGGTCGATCGCGGACGGTCGGGCACGCGCCCATGCCTTAGGTTCGCGCTGGGGTGGGCGTTCCGGTGACTGCGGGGGATCACCTCGCTAAATCGCACGCCTCATGAAGATGCTGAACGGATTGTCGACGTACCCGTCGAACGCGCCGCACCGCACGAACCCCGCGCTCTCGTAGAGCCGGAGCGCCGGAGTGAACGCGGGGCTCGATCCGGTCTCGAGCCATAGGGTCCGCATGCCGCGCGTGCGCGCCTCGCCCACGATGTGCTCGAGGATCGCGCGCCCGACGCCCCGTCCGAGGAACGCGTCGGCGACGCGCATCGAT
>DATGJA010000294.1:0-5742 GCA_035295445.1 Polyangiaceae bacterium
GCAGTCTCCGCGTCGCGCATCTCGCCCACGAGCATGATGTTCGGATCCTGGCGCAGCAGCGCGCGCAGGACCGTGGCAAACGTCGTCCCTGACTCGGGATGGACCTCGACCTGGGTGACTCCGTCGAGGTGATACTCGATGGGGTCCTCCACCGTCATGATGTTCACGTGCTGGGCGCGGCATGCGTTGAGCGCGCTGTAGAGCGTCGTGCTCTTCCCCGAGCCCGTCGGCCCCGTGACCAGGATGAAGCCGGTCCGTCGCGACAAGAGACGCGCGACCAGGTTCCTCACCTGCTCGACGACGAAGAGGGCTTTCAAATCGGTGATCGCGCCCTCCGAGTCGAGGACGCGCATCGCGATCTTCTCGCCAAACTTGGCGGGAACCGTGGAGAGGCGAAGGTCGACCAGGCGTCCCGAGGCGAGCTGCACCGAGATGCGACCGTCCTGCGGTTTGCGCGTCTCGGTGATGTCCAGCCGGGCCAGCGTCTTCAGGCGAATCACGATCGCCCGCGCGAGCTCCGTCGGAAACGGGTCGCGCGGCCTGCGCAGCGCCCCGTCGATCCGGTAGCGCACGAAGACGCCCTGGCGCTCGGGTTCGATGTGAATGTCCGACGCTCCGAAGGCCAAACCCGCGCCGATGATCTCCTCGATCGCCCCGACAGCCGGCGGCGGTGGCGACGACTTGCTGCGCCCGTCGCGCTGCGGCGCCGGGTCGTCCGACAGGAAACGAAAGGACTGGCGCCCCTCGGGAGGCGGAGCCGACGACGCAGGCCCGTCGCGACGCGCGCCGCCGCGGGCTCCGATGAATCGCCGCAAGTCATCGGCCGAGCACGCGATCACGCGGAAGCCGACGCCAGGCACGGCGGAGCTCAGCGCGTCGAGCGAGGCGACGTCGCGCGGGTCCGCCATCGCCACAGTCATGGTGTCTCCGTCGAAGTCGATCGGGCAGATGCGACCGGACGCCGCGAGCGCCGCCGGCATGCAGGACCACAGGCGCTCGTCGAACGAGAGCGCATCGATGTCCGCCCAGGGGACAGCGCCGTATCGTGCGAAGAGAGACGCCTCGGCGGCTACGTTTCGCGACACGGAGGTCGCGAACTCGGACACCTGGCGCATGACGGCGTCGAACACTTCCCTCGCGAGCCGGTACAGTACGGTGCGGGACAGGGCCGTGTACTCGAGCGAGGCGGACTCACCGAGGACGAGCGTGAAAGCGCCGAAGCTCTCCGGCGTATGGAGCGTGGACACGATCTGCATCGAGCCCGAGCGGGCGTTTCGCACCGCGGCCGCCACCTTGCCCGACTCGATGACGTAGAGGGCGGCAGGTCCGTCACGGCGCGTGAGGACGTCGCCGAGGGCGAGCTCGTGCCGGGTAAGGCGCTCGGCGATCTTCACGCGGACGGTCTCCGGCGTCGACGCGAACAGGGGGCTTCGCCCCAGGAGCTCGACGATCGCGGCGAGCCCCTCCCGCGGGCTCGACGCCGCCGCGATGGCGTTGCCTTCGACCTCGGCGGCGCCCATCGCCCCGCCGCGCGCTCAGGCTTCCACGCGAACGACCGCCTTGCGGTTCAAATAGTGGCAGCGCCCCGGCTCCACCAGAAGGAGGAACTGCTGTCCGGGGTCGTTGAGGATGTCCGAGACACGCGGGCGCTCCCGGGGCATCACGCACACCAGATCGCAGCGAAGCGTATCGCCCGTGGAAAGGTGCACCGTCACGGGCTCGCGCGCCGCGCCGACGCTTTGCAAGCGTTCGAGGTCCGGCGCCTCGCCCTCCATCTGCACGTCGGCGATGTAGTCGAGCTGCAGGAGCTCCACCTTTTCGCCGGTGGCCACGGGCAAGAACTGCAGCCGCGAATTGAGTCGCTCGCCGAGCGTCTCGGTCTCGTGATGGCGATGCTGGGCAGGACCGAGAAAGACGTCCACGCTCCGTGCGTCTCCGGAGACCGATAGCACCCGCGTCGTCACTCGAGCTGCTTTCGCGTACATAGCCCTTACCCCCAGGCCGTGGGAATGCCTGCGCCCCGCGCGAAACGCGCGAGTCTAGTCGCCGTAGCGCGGAGAAGGGCCCGGCGCAACCACTTTGCACTCGGCGACGCTCGGCGCGACGCGGCACTCCCTACTGACAGAGGGAGCCGCAGCTCGTCATCTCGCAGCTCATGACCGCCTGGGCGGCTTGCTGCTCGGACATCGTGTAGCTCGGGTTGCAGAGGGTTTGGCACTCGGCCGGCGACCCGGCGTCGACCCCCGCATCGGGATTGCCCACCATGCAATCGAGCAGGCAGCCGATGAGCCTCTCGCACGCGCTCTGCCCCGAGCTGTCGGTCCCGGCGTCGTCCGGCGTATCGCACGCCGTCAGCTGGTTGCAACAGGCGTTGTCGACGCAGGTGTCGCACGCGGCGCTGCCGGAGCTCACGCCCACCTTGCACGACGCGCCGGCCTCCGAGGAGCCCCCCGTCGAACAGCAGAACAACATCTCCCCCTCCCACGGCGTCCCGGCCCCGCAGCTCAGGGACGGCGTGGCGGTCGACGGCGAGACACCCCCGGCGCACGCGTAGGCGACCGCGCCGCCCGTGCACGTGGCCGAACCCGCGGGGGCGGTCGCGCAAGTCCCCGCTTCGAGAGTCGGCGCCGGCGACGTGCAGCAATAGAGCGTCGTGCTTCCGGCCGGCGTACCGTTCCCGCAATTGAGCCCCGGCGTTCCGACGAACGGCGGGTTGCTCCCGGTGCACGTGTAGCCCATCGACCCGCCGGTGCACGCCGCGATCATCGTTGGCGTGCAGATGCCCCCGCCGCCCGCGTCGCCGCCGGTGCCAGCGTCGCCCATGTCGACGGTGCCTCCCGAGCAGCAATACTGCATTGACTGGTCGTTCCCCGGCGTCCCCGAGCTGCAGTTGAGTGAGAAATCTGGCATGGACGAGCCGGTGCAGATGTACCCCTGCGATCCGACGCCGCACATGACGGTCGACTCCTGCGCGCAGCTCCCCGTCGGCAAGGTGCTTCCGTCCGAAGGACCCGAGGTTGCGGTCACGGTGCATCCGGCGACGAGCACGAGCAAGCTAACGGCCTGGAAGGTGTGGCGAGGGCTCATGGGACACAGACGTTACACTCCTTCCGCGCCCCCGGCGAGCTGACCGCATGCCGCCGCGATGTCGCCGCCCCCGCTGTAGCGCACTTTGGGCCGCAGGCCGTGCGCCGTCAGGCGATCCACGAAGGCAGCGACGTCGCCCCGCTCGAACGGGTCGCGAGCCCCGGAGCGCGGCGCTTCGATCGTGTTGTACGGAACGACGCTGACCCGCGGCCGAACGCCGGTCGCGCGCTGGAACTCCGCCGCGCGCTCCGCCAGCGCGCGAGCGTCCTCCTCCGTGTCGTTGACCCCGGCCAGCGGCGTGACTGCCCACAGCGGCGCGAGGCCGGTCACCCGCGCATGCTCGCCGACCGCGTCGAGCACCGCGTCGAGCGGATGGGCGTCGTCGATGGGCATGAGCGCGCGCCGGACCGCGCGCCGCGCGCTCGCGATCGAGAGGCCGAGGCGCACTTTCGGGACCTCCCGAGCCAGCTTCCGGATGGCGGACGGGACGCCGGACGTGCACACGGTGATCGCCCGCGCGTCGATCGCCAGCGCGCTCGGCTCGCGCATCACGTGGATGGCCTCGATGACGCGGTCCACGTTGGCAAGCGGCTCTCCCATGCCCTGGAAGACGACGCCGTGGACGCGCTCGTCCGGCCCGAGCGTCGCGCGCACCTCGCGCACTTGCTCGATGATCTCCCAGGGCGCAAGGTTGCGCGCCAGCCCGAGCCGCCCCGTCGCGCAGAACGCGCACGCGAGGGCGCAGCCGGCCTGGGAGCTCACGCACACGCTGAACCGGCCGGGGCGTTCGAGCGGGATACGCACCGCTTCGACGACGTGCCCATCGTGGGTCCGCAGCGCGAGCTTGACGAACGGATCGAGCAGGCTGCGCCTCACGGCGGCGACGACGAGCGCCGGGACCTCGCCGCGCGCGCGAACGGCGTTCGCGGCCGAGCGTCGGACGAGCGGCTCGAGCGGGCTCGCGCCCGACAGCTTCACCGGCGGGCTCGCGCCCGACGCGGGCACCCAACCACGGTGCACGGCCGCGACGATCTTTCGCGCGTCGTCCATGCGGAGCTCGAGCGCGGCGCTGAGCGTCTCGGGCGTCATAGCTTGGAGGGCGAGCACGCGCTGGCGTTACCACGCGGCGTGCTAAGTTGCAGCGGTGTTCGGTCTGAGCTTCGGCGAGCTCTTGATGGTCTTGCTGGTGGCCGTCGTGATCCTCGGCCCAAAGGAGCTCCCACGGTATCTGCGCAAGGCCGGTCAACTCGCCGGTCAGCTGCGGCGGATGGCCTACGACATGCGCGAGAAGAGCGGCATCGACGAAGTGCTGCGGACCGAGGGCATCGACCGCGACATCGCCGAGATTCGCAAGCTCGCTCGCGGAGAGATCGCCGACGTCGTCCACGCGGTGCGGTCGACCGGCGACGCCGTGAGGGCCGGGCTCCCCGTGGCTGGGGCGCTCTCCCAAGCACCGGCTTCGCTGACCCCGCAGCCCGTCGCCTCGCCGGCGGGGCCGCCGTCCCCTGGGCGGGTCGCCCTTGCTCCCGTCGACCACGAGTACCCGACCGAGGGCGCCGACTCGTACGGCGCGCTTCCCGACACGGCGAACGTCTACGACTCCGCCCTGCCCCCTTCCCCGTTAATGGATGATCCGCTCTACGTCCGTGGTGACCTCGCGGCGCCGGGGACGGTCGCTCCGTCCGTCGCGCCCAGCCCGCCACCCTCCGAATGACGACGGCGTCCTCCACCCCGGAACCGACCCCTTCCGCCGGCCCTCCCGGCGAGGTGCGGATGACGGTTTGGGAGCACCTCGAGGAGTTGCGGCGGCGCGTCGTGAAGGCCGCGGTGGGGGTGGTCGTGACGACGATCGTCGCCTGGGCTTTCCGGGTGGAGGCGCTCGACTGGCTCCTCGTGCCGTACAAGCGCATCTGGCTCGCGCGGTTCCACAAGGACCTCGTCCTTCAGACCCTCGCGCCGGCGGACGCGTTCCTCGGGTATCTCGAGCTCTCCTTCACGGCGGGCGTGGTGGGCGCGGCGCCGATCATCTTCTACCAGCTCTGGGCCTTCATCTCGCCCGGACTCTACGGCAAGGAAAAGAGGCTCATCGTCCCCTTCGTCGTCTTCTCGACGATCCTGTTCTTGTCCGGCGTGGGGTTCGCCTACTACGTCGCGTTCCCGTTCACGTTCAACTACTTCCTGTCGCTCCTCGGGCCCATTGGGCCGGGGGTCGAGCTCACGCAGATCGTGACTCTTGCTGAGTTCTTGGACTTCAGCACGCGCTTCTTGTTGGCGTTCGGGGCGGTCTTCGAGCTGCCGCTCTTCATCGCGTTCCTCGTGCTCGCGAACATCGTCACGCCGAAGCAGCTCCTCAAGTTCGGGCGCTGGGCCACGGTGCTGGCGTTCATCGTCGGCGCCGTGGTGACGCCCGGCCCCGAGGTGACCAGTCAGCTGGCCGTTAGCCTCGCGCTCATCGGCCTGTACTTCATGTCGATCCCCATCGCGTACCTCCTCCGGCCTCGCAAGGAACCCGACACCGTGTAGACCGGCTTGGTGGTGCGTCGTCCGCTCTCTCCCTGCGGTCGAGCGTGCGGACTTGGTCGGGTGCGTCGTCCGCTCTCTCCCTGCGGTCGAGCGTGCGGACTTACTCCACGGCGGGGGCGGGGTTCGGCAGCG
>DATGJA010000295.1:0-5789 GCA_035295445.1 Polyangiaceae bacterium
CACGAGCGGCGCGACCAACACGGCGTACACCTACGACGCCGACCGCGAGCTCACGGCGCTGGCCCGGCCCGACGGCATCAACGTCGCCTACGCGTACGACTCCGCGGGTCGCCTGCAGACGACGACGCTCCCGCAAGGCACGCTCGCCCGCGGTTTCAGCGGGTCGACCGGCCAGCTCACGTCCCTCCTCGCTCCGAGCGGCGAGGGCCTCGCGTACGCGTACGACGGTTTCCTGCGCACCGGGGTCACCTGGAGCGGCCCCGTCGCCGGGACATTGTCGCTCGGGTTCGACAAGAACTTCCGTATGACGTCGCAGACGGTCAACGGCACCGCGCTGGCGTTCGGCTACGACAACGACGGCCTGCTCACCGGCGCCGGCGCCCTCAGCCTCACGCTCGATACGACCAACGGCCAGCTCAAAGGCACCACCCTCGGCTCTGTGACCGACGCCTACACCTACGACGCCAACGGCCTGCTCCAAAGCTACACCGCGAGCTATAGTGGCAGCGCCATCTACACGGAGACGCTTGTGCGCGACGCGACCGGCCGCATCACCCAGAAGACCGAGAGCATCGGCAGCGAGACGCACGTCTGGGGGTACACGTTCGACGCGGCGGGCCGGCTCACGGACGTGACCAAGGACGGAAGCGCCGCGTCGCACTACGGGTACGACGCGGACGACAATCGCACGACGTTCGCGGGTACGAGCGGCACCGTCAACCCGACGTACGACGCGCAGGACCGGCTGCTCACGTACGGCGCCGCGAGCTACACGTATACTGCCAACGGGGAGCTTGCGAGCCAGACCGACGGCACGGGGACCACGAGCTACACGTACGATGCGCTCGGCAACCTGCTGCACGTGGGGCTGTCGAGCGGCACGAGCGTCGACTACGTCGTCGACGGCGAGAACCGGCGCGTGGCCAAGAAGGTCAACGGCACGGTCACCCAGTCGTTCCTTTACCAGGACGGACTCAAAGTCGTCGCCCAGCTCGATGCGAGCGGCAACGTGGCGTCGCGCTTTGTCTTTGGGACCAAGGGCAATGTGCCCGAGTACTTCACGAACTCCGCCGGGACGTTCCGGGTGATCACCGACCACCTCGGGAGTCCGCGAATCATCGTGAACACGTCGACGGGAAGTACAGTGGAGCGGATCGACTACGACGAGTTCGGAAACGTCACGCAGGATACGAGCCCCGGGACGGTGCCGTTTGGGTTCGCGGGGGGGCTGTACGACAAGGACACGGGGCTCGTGCGGTTCGGGGCGCGGGACTACGATGCAAACGTGGGGAGGTGGACGAGTAAGGATCCCATTCGGTTCGACGGAGGCCCAAATATTTACGCTTACGCCGCGAATGATCCGATCGACGGACTCGATGCGCTCGGCCTTAGCGATGCGGACTGCTACGCCGCACTTGGCGTCGCAGGGGCGGCCGTTTTCGCTGCCCTGGCCGCACCATCCTACCCAACTGCAATAACCGCAGTGGCAGCCGTGGCGGCTGCCACCGCTGCCTGTTGGCCAACAATACATCCCCCGCCGGGCCCCGCCCCTGGGCCCCAAGGTCCCCCCGGGCCGCCGGGTCCGCAAGGCCCGCCGGGGCCTCCGGGTCCGCCTGGTCCCCCGGGCGGAGCGAACGGTGCAGGTGCTTGCCCAAGATAGGATGGATACATGAATTGGCAGCAACGACTAGCTATTAAGGCTACTGATTTTCGAATGCCTGACCTGTGGTTTGCCGGATTATTCATTTCTCTAGTTCTAGTTCTAGCTGTAGTGGATTGGCATTCGGCAAATGTAAGGACTGCAGCCATTGCAGCCTTCCTAGCTGGAAGGCTTACCGTGTGGGTCGACAGCCGCGCGCTCCGCGATCTTCTTGACGAGCAATCGCCACGGGTGCAATCCGCTGGAACTTCGACAAGCCACGCTCGCATCAGCGCGCCATGGCGTCGCGTCGCAATGGTAGTATCGCTTGGTCTCTCGGTCGCGTTCGCCGCGTACGCCCTGAGGCTCAGATACTGGTCTTAGATAGTCGACGGCAGGTCCCTCCGGAGCCCGGCCCGTTCTCCGGGACGAGGCGGCCGTGCGCTGCGCGCGAGACTTGACCGCATCCGACGCAACACTTCGAAATGGAAGACATCGGGTAGACGCGACAGAGAGCGTTCACGCACTCGTCGGGGCCGCAAACGTATTCGGCAGCGTAACCTATGTCGAGAGTGCTCGTGCGGCGGGAATGCAGCATGGCGAGAGACCATCGGTAAGCCGAGTGCGGGGAATCCGTATGCACGGTTTGAACGAGGGTCTTCCTCCGAAACCCCGGTGAGTCCGGTGAGAGAGTAAGATCTACCAATGGGTGGGCAAGATCGGGCGGTCGTTCGCCCATGGCTTCTGGTGGTCCTCGGCTTGCTCCTCGCGGTGTGCTGGGTGATCGCCGCCTTTTTGGTCTGGCGGATCTGGCGGCAGCAGGCGGCGCAAGACCGCGCCAAGGTGGCCCTTGCGGCGAGCGCGCGGGCGCGCCGGCAAGAGGCCGCGATCCGGGTCGCGGCGGGGCCGCCGCCTGCGCGCGACCCCCTCGAGGGGCCGGACGGAATCGACTCGGACGGGTACCCGCTTCGTCACGTCGATCGGGTGGGGCTGCGGAGTCTCTTGCACGCGCAGCGCTTCGCCGATCTCACCCACGACGTCGAAGAGCTCCAGGCAGCGTTCGAGGCCGACCCTCGCAAGGAGTACTGGCCGATCGATGCCGGCGAGGCGTTCGTCAGCGCGGAGCCCGAGCTGGTCGCAGACCTGGACCGCTGGGTGGCCGCGACGCCGGATTCGTTCGCGCCGTACTACGCGCGCGCCGGCCACTACGTGGCGGCGATGTTCGCCCGGCGCGGCGAAAAGTACGCGGCGGAGACCCCCGCCGACGATCTGCGAGCGATGCGGGACGCGGCGAGCCTCGCCGTGGCGGACCTCGACCGCGCGCTCGCGCTGAGCCCCAAGCTCGTGGGCGCGATGCGCCAGGAGATTCGCGTGGGGATGGCGACCGGAGACAGCCAGCGAATCAGAACCTGGAAGGATCGCGCGCTGGCGTCGTGCCCGGGGTGCCTTCAGATCCGCGCGACGTACCTGACGTCGCTCACGCCCCGATGGGGAGGGTCGTACGAGGCCATGCGCGCCTTCGTCCGATCCGTGCTGCCGCGCGACAACCCGCGCTTCCACGTCCTTGCGGGATACGAAGACTTCGACCGCGCGTCGCTCGAGAAGGACGACGCGGCGGCGCTCGCGGACATCGACCGCGCCGTCGCGCTGGGCGAGTACTGGGAGTACCGCGCGGAGCGGGGGCGCATCCTCTTTCGGCGGAAGCGCTACGACGAGGCGGTGGCAGAGTTCGACCGGGCCGCGGGGCAAAGGCCGTCGCATCCGTACATCCTCGCCGCGCGCGCCACCGCCGAGCACCGGCGAAAGGACTACCTCGCCGCCGGCCGTGACCTGCTGGTCGTCCTTCGCCTCGACCCCACCTCGCGCGAGCTCAAGACCGACCTCCCCTATGTCATCCAGGGCGTCTGCTACGAAGCTCATCAGCTCGAGTCCGCCGGAAAGCACGAGGACGCGCTCGAGGCCTCGGAGCTCGCGATGGCGCTCGGTCCGATGGATCGCGACGCGCACGCGACCCACGCCTGGCTCGCGCTCGGGGACGCGACGACGCCGGAACGGGTGACCGCGCTCGAGGCGCGCGTGGCGGCCGACCCGGGGGACTTCCGTTCGGTGCAACAGCTCGACTACGCCCTCAGCCGGGAGAACGCCTTCGACCGCATCCTGCCCCTCTGGGACGCGTACCTGGCCGTTCACCCCGACGACGGCCGCGCGTACATGGAGCGCTCGGGCACCCATCACCGCCTGGGCCAGGCGGACGCGGCGCGCAAGGACGCGAGGCGCGCGTGCGAGCTCGGCATCAACGAGGGGTGCGAGCGCGCGGCGCGGTGACGATCGCACCGAAGTCCGTCCGCTTCGCGCAGGCCCCGAACCCCTACAAGTCCCCGCCCCCGTCGGGCCACCCGATCGCCCGGCGGCCCGCGGCGATGGCCGCGCGGAGCGCCGGCACGGGCTCGTCGCGCTCTCCCTCGGCGTCGAGCCGCGCCGCGCGGTCGAGCGCACGTTCGCATTCGTCCCACCGCTGCGCTCGGCATGCGTCGGCCGCGTCGCTGCGCTCTCGCGCGGCCAGCTCCCGCGCCGAGGGGGGCCTTGCCACGCGGCCGTCGTCTCGCCAGGCGCCGACGTAGATCGCGATCAACCCGGCCAGCAGCGCCGCGAACCCCCCCGCGACCCAGTACCCTCTCTCCCGCAGCGCGCCGAGAGCCTTTTCGCGCGACCGCTGCACCCGTTTGCGCACCGCGGCGTCGGACGCCTTGCTCTCGGCGGCGAGCTCGGCTTGCTGGACGCCCGCCGCCACGTCCGCGAGGGCCTCGATCTGGTCCTCCCGGAGAACTTGGCGGATGGCCGCCAGCATTCGCTCTTGATCGACCGGGTCGAGCGATGGGTGCTCCGCCGCGGCGTGCTGGTCGGCATCAGCGGTCGGACCCAGGTTGGTCGCGGCGCGGCGGGCTCGCGTTCGGGCGTCGTAGGCGCCGCGGGCGTTCGCGATCGGGCGGACGATGGCGATGGCCTGCGCGACGTCCCCCGCTGGCCGGCCGGTCCGAAGGACGTGCTCGATCGCGGCAAGCACCACGTCGCCGATTCCGTCCTCGAGATCCTGCTCGGTCCGAACGCCCCTCGCGGCGAGGATCGCCCGCACCACCTTGAGGACGGCGGGGTCGAAAAAGATCGTGTCGGACATGTCGCCACCCGACGTATCGCAGCGGCGGAAGGAAATCGACACCGATCGAGGTCACGAAAATCGACCTTCGGCAAGTATGGGGGTGAGAGCCGCGAGGGCCGGCGCAAACCGCCCGCCGGCCCCTGCGTCTTCTCCCGGCGATCCGCCGCCCATGCCGGGCGAGGGGCCACCGCCGGTGTGCCATCCGACCCGACCCGGGTCGACGAAAGGATCGGTGTGCCATGAACTCGAAAAAGAACCTGGTTGTCCTCCCCGCCGCGTCCCCCACGACCGTCGCCGCAGGCGCGCGCCCGGGCGCTTTCCTGATCGACGGCGCGGCTTCGCGGACCCGTCTCCGCCCCCTGGCCGCCGACAAGACCGCCCTGGTCGCCCACCGGGAGGTCGTCCGGTACGTGCGGGCGACCCTGCGCCGCCACGGCGTCGCGTCGCAGGACCTGGCCGACGGGGTCGCCGAGGCGCAAGTCGCCGCGATCGAGGCGGCGCGCGCCGGACGGATGCCGACGGACATCGGGCAGTGGAAGGCCCTCTCCGCGAGGATCGCCGTGTGCTGGGCGGTCGACCGCCGTCGCGAAACGGAAGCCCGCGAGCGCTCCGACGCCGGGCCGTGCGACGATCCCGGCGCCTACCCCGGTCCGACCAGAGAGGGAATCGAAAGGGATCCGGTCGACGCGAAGCGGTACCTCGCCGTGCTCCAGGAGCTGTTCGCGTCCGGGCAGATGCCCCGCGACGCGGCCGAGATCGTGTGGGCGCAGGCCGAGCACGTCCCGCACGCGCAGGTGGCCGCGGAGCTCGGCATCAGCGTGACGGCCGTCGACAAGCAGCTCGCACGAGCGCGGTCGAAGTTCCGCGCGCGCCTGGCCGCCCTCGGGATGCTCCCGCTCCGGCGGGTGCACGGAAATTCGTCCCCACCCGAGGGAGAAGATCGGGACCTTTCCGATTAACAAGGGTGGCGGGCGCGACGCCCTCCGTCGGCCG
>DATGJA010000296.1:0-16797 GCA_035295445.1 Polyangiaceae bacterium
CGACGACGCGCGCGAGCCACGCGCCGCCGCCGGTCGCCCCGAGCTCCGAGAGCGCCTTGGCGGCCCCGTCGACGTCGCCCCGAGTCCGTCGCAAGCGTACGAGCTCTACGTAAAGGGAGGTCGCTTCGCCCTCGGCGGCACCGGCGGCCAGGAGGCGCTTGGTCGCCTCCTCGTACCATGCGCCGTCACCGGCGATGCTCGCCAGGATCCGCGCGAGCCGGCTCGTCGTCGCCGGTGCCACCCCGAACATCGCCGCTTGGCTGAGCGCCGCCTTGGCGCCCGCGACGTCGCTCGCGCGGGCCGCCCACACGTAGGCGGCCAGCAAGAACGCGCGGGCTCGCGCGTCGTCCGTTCCCAGATGGTCGGCGAAGGCCTCGAGTTGGGCCGCGAAGGCCGCCGGGTCCCCGCCGTCGGCGAGCATGTCGAGCTGGAGCGCGCGCGCGGGCAGCGACCCCGGGTCGCTCGCCACGGCTCGCGAGAGGGCCTCCATGGCCCGTCTCGAGTCGCCCTCCGCCGACGCGTGCTCGGCGATGCGCATGGCCAGGGCCGCGGCCAGCGCCCCGTCGCGCTCCGTCTCGAGCCGTCGGGCCGCCACCTGGGCGGCCAGGGCCGTGTCGCCCGCTTGCTCGGCGATCCGGATGCGAGCCGCGGCGAGGATCGCCTCGGCGAGCCGATCGCGGTCGGTCTCGTCGGTCACCGGCTGCGCGAGACCGCGATCGAGGATGGCCGCGGCCCGGTCCATCTGTCCGTTCATCCGCCGCGCGTCGGCGGCGCGCACCCACGCGTCCACCCGCCGGGCCGGCTGGCGCGCCCAGTGCGGAACTCCCACGGCGTCTCCACGCGCCGGATCGGCGAGAGCCGACTCGATGAGTTCCGCCATGGCCTCGAGCGCGGACGCGTGCAGGTCCGCGCGTTGGGCCGCCTCGGCGGACTCCGCCAGTCCGGGATGCTCGCCTACCAGCTGCTCTTGCAGGGCCACCGCGGACCACACCGCGGCCGACTCGGCCGACTTGGCCTTGTCCACCCATGCCAGGGCGTCCCCCACCTTGCCCTCGGCGGCCGCCATGCGGGCGCGGTCGAGCAGAAGCAGCGCGCGCCACGTGGGATCCACCGCGTACTCGATCCGCCGCTCGAGGGCCGCCTCCCGCAGGGCCGCATCGCCCGTGCGTCCCGCGAGCACCTCCAGGATCAACCATGCGCTCGCGCGTTCGCTATGGGATGCGTCACCGACCTGGCTCGCGGCCTTGGCGCTCTCCCGTGCGCTATCGAGGTCCTCCCCGACGTCGGCAAGGTACGAGGCCCGCATCAAGAGGGCGCGGACCCGCTCGTCCGGGGTGGCGGCCGCGCGTACGAGCTCGTCGACGAGCTTGCCGAGGCTGCGCATGCTGTGGCGCTTCTCGAGGAGCCGAACGAGGCTCTCGAGCGGCTCCCGCGAGCTCGTGTCCGCGTTGTACGCGGCGAGGTAGTCGCGCGCCGCGGCCGATTCGTCGCCGGCGCGCTCCTCGAGGTCGGCGACTTCCATGAGAAGGCGCGCCTGCCGCGGGCGATCGTGGGCGGCGGCGACCTCGGCGCGCAGGCGGCGTACCGTCTCGTCGACGGCGGCCATGGCCTCCGCGGGCGGCGGCGGCGGTAGGCGCGACGGCGTCGAAGTCAGCGGCTCGAGGGCCGGCTGGCTGGTCGGGGTCGGGTGGGACATGCGCGGGCTCGGCGCGGACCGCTACGGACGATCGAGCGTAACGCAGTCCGCCATGAGCACGCATGACAAATCGAGCGAAGGGACGGCTCCGAAAGTGCCCCCACGGCCCAGGTTTGGGGCCACGAGCGCTTCAGCTCTCTCTCAGAGGAGCTGGTTCAGCTTTTCGTTGACCTTCGACTCGACCGCTGACTTGAGCATGCGCAAGAGGATGGGAAGGTCGATCTGGACGCGGACGTCCTTGTCGGTCACCTCGACGGATCCCTTGCTTCCTTTGGCGGCGCCGCGCGGGGCCTCGAAGAGGATGCGGTCGCCCTGCCAGTGCCACTCGAGATCGAGCTTCTGCTGCATCGCCTTCGCGAACGTTTCGGCGCGGGTACGCGCCTCCTCTTTGGGCAAGGAGTGGCTGCGTACGACGTCGATGGTGGCCATGGGTGTGTCCGTCGGTGAAGGTGTCTATTCGAGGCGTTTGACGATCCAGTACCCGCGCGGGGTGTCGACGGGGCCCCCGATACCATCGACCGGGAGCGAGAAGAGCACGTACTCGGGAGCCGGCTCGAGGATGCCGAGCTTGACGCGTCCCAAGTCGTCGGCCGACCCGGGATCGCCCTGCTGCACCGCGAGGTGAAAGTCCTGCGCGGCCGTGACCAGCAGGCGGTCCGCCAGGGCCTTCGCGTCCGCCTTCGAGCGGGTGGTCGGCCGCCCGCCGGCGGCGCTGGGCTGGGCGCCCTCGTACGACACGAGGACCACTCCGACCCGCACTTGCCGCGGCGCCGACATCGGCAGCGGCGGCACGTGCGACCCGTCCGGCATCGTCGTGCCCGCGGCCGCGTCGCCTCGCAGCTCCGGCCCGACGAGGTCCGAGAGGAGGAGCGGCCCGCCCGCGTCGGGCGGCTGGGCGTCGCCGAGCGCATAGAGCAAGCCGCCGCCGTCCTCCTCCGCGGCGCGCGGCGCAGGGTTCGGATCGTGACCGATGGGCGTCGGCGGGCGGAAGGACTTGGTCGCGAGCAACACGGCGAGCGCGACGACCCCAAAACCCACGAGCGTGGTCACCCACCGCTGCATGGCCGGACGTTACTTGGTCTCGTCCGCCTGCGGAATCTCGTCGTCCGACGGCGGGGTGGGCGGCCCGAACTCTTCGTGCGGACGCTGCATGGCCGGGACAGGGTCCCCGTAGAGCTCGAGCTCCGCGGCCAGCCAGTTCTCTCGTGCGATGAGCGAGTCGCGACGCGCGCGCGCTTCGGCCGCTCCGGCGTCCGCCCCCTTCGCGTCCGGCGCCGCCAGAGGCACGCCCTCGAGCTGCGCGAGCGACTGCTGCACCTCGGCCAGGTCTTTGCGTACGATGACCGGGTCCACCTGGTCGCGCTCGGCGTACTCGTTCGTGAGGATGACGAGTTTGTCGGGGCCCGCTTCGGCGAAGCCCGTCCCGACGGCGCACCGTGTCGTCTCGTGCCCCTGTCGGTAGGTCACGAGCCCGGTGCGCAGGGCGGCGAGGAGCGGCAGGTGCCCGGGGAGCACGCCGAATTCCCCGTGCACGCTAGGCGCGGTGACCTCGTCGACGCTGACGCTCAGGGCGCGGCCGCGAGGCGTGACGATCTCGAGCAGGATCTGGTCCGCCATGGTCTCAGCCCTTGGCGACGAGCTTCTGCGCCTTCTCCTTGGCCTCGTCGATATTGCCGACCATGTAGAAGGCCTGCTCGGGGAGCGAGTCGAGCTTGCCTTGGACGATCTCGTCGAACCCGTCGATCGTCTCCTTGAGCGGGACGTACTTGCCGGGCGTCCCCGTGAACTGCGAGGCGACCGCGAAGGGCTGCGAGAGAAACCGCTGGATCTTGCGCGCTCGGGCGACCACGAGCTTGTCGTCCTCGCTGAGTTCGTCCATTCCCAAAATCGCAATGATGTCCTGTAAGTCCTTGTACTTTTGCAGAATGTTCTGCACCTTTCGGGCGACGTCGTAGTGCCGCTGCCCCACGACCCCTGGGTCGAGCAGGGTCGATGTCGAATCGAGCGGGTCGACCGCGGGGTAGATGCCGATCTCGGTCAAGGCACGATTGAGGACGGTCGTCGCGTCGAGGTGCGCGAACGTCGTCGCCGGAGCGGGGTCGGTCAAGTCGTCGGCCGGGACGTAGATGGCCTGGACGCTCGTGATCGAGCCCTTGTTGGTCGACGTGATGCGCTCCTGCA
Organism: Polyangiaceae bacterium; assembly: GCA_035295445.1. Taxonomy (GTDB): domain Bacteria; phylum Myxococcota_A; class Polyangia; order Polyangiales; family Polyangiaceae; genus Palsa-1150. The sequence goes on from DATGJA010000296.1 coordinate 3,878, forward strand.
ACGCGCCCATCTCCGTCGAGAGCGTCGGCTGGTATCCGACGGCGCTCGGGATGCGCCCGAGCAACGCGGAGACCTCGGACCCCGCCTGGGTGAAGCGGAAGATGTTGTCGACGAAGAGAAGGACGTCCTGCTTCTCTTCGTCGCGAAAGTACTCGGCGACGGTCAGAGCGCTCAGGGCCACGCGGGCGCGGGCGCCCGGCGGCTCGTTCATCTGACCGAAAATGAGCGCGGTCTTGCTGATGACCGGCTGCCCCGTCTCGAGCTTCGTCTCCGTCATTTCGATGAAGAGGTCGTTGCCTTCGCGAGTTCGCTCCCCGACCCCCGCAAAACAACTCACCCCTCCGTGCGCCTTCGCCACGTTGTTGATGAGCTCCTGGATGAGCACCGTCTTGCCCACGCCCGCGCCGCCGAAGAGGCCAATCTTGCCGCCCTTGCGGTACGGGGCGAGGAGGTCAATGACCTTGATCCCCGTCTCGAAGACCTCGATCTTCGTCGACTGCTCGACGAACTGGGGCGGCGGCCTGTGAATCGGCGCACGGGAGCGGGCCTTGACCGGGGGACCGTCGTCCACCGGGTCCCCGATCACGTTGAGAATGCGACCCAGACACTCGGGCCCGACCGGCATCGCGATGGGGCCGCCGGTGTCACGTACGGCCATCCCGCGGACGAGGCCGTCGGTCGTGTCCATCGCGATGGCGCGAACCGTGCTCTCGCCCAGGTGCTGGGCCACCTCGAGGGTGAGGTTCTCGCGGGCGGTCGAGATGCCCGGGTTGGTGAGCTTCAGGGCGCTGAGGATCTTCGGCAGCTTGCCGTCGGGGAACTCCACGTCGACGACGGGACCGATGACCTGGACGACCTTGCCGTTACCGGCGGACGCCCCGTTCGGGGCGAGGGGGAACGTGGACTGGGACATAACGTTGGCGCTGACCTCGAGGAGGGTGGGTGAGCCGGTCGACGGCGGGTGCGTAGGGCCACCCGGCGCCGACGAAAAGACGGCGGCGTCTACCACGAGGTGAACGGCGGTTCAACGGTACGGCGGTGGCTCGGGCTCTCGGGCGTTCACGGAGGCGGCTCGGCGAAGCGCGAAACCGGGAAGGGTCGCGCGGTGTCGCGCAGGCGGTTCTCGTCGTCTTGCCAGGCGCGCGGCGGCGGGATCGAAATGCCCCGCGACAGCAGACCCTCACGGTCGTCGTAGCGAACCTCCAGGACGGCCATGGGCCCTCCCGCGGCGCGCGTGAACGTCGTCTCGACGACGCGCGACTCCTGGGCCTCGCCGAACTGCGTGCCGAGGCCCGGGCGGTTCGCCGGCTCCGGGCTCGGCGCCGAGCGCGAGGCTTCGGCCGCCCCCGCCGCCTTGGGGGCAGAGGGGGTGGCCGGCGCACCCCGAGAAGAGCTCACCCCTGCGGAGCTCTCGGCGTCCGTCGCGGCCGGCGGGGGCGCCGGCATCCTTCGGAGGGGAGGCGGCGGGGGATGCCAGGTCACCGCCGGCCTCGGCCGCTCCCGGAAGAACGCGACACCGATGACGCCGACGTTTCGATCGTCCCCCTGGCGGCCGGCGTACGAGTCGCGGACCGACGAGAACCGAAAGGCGGCGACCGCGTCGAGCGACGTGCGCCACCCGTCGATGACGACCTCCCCGTAGGCCGGCACGATGTAGCCCCTCTTGGCGAGGCTGCCGGGGCGGCCGTCGACCGCGTCCAGGCCATCCACGGAGACGACCGCCTCGACCCGCGAGCTCGTCGGGTTCGCGATCCGGATGAGGTAACGCTCGTTGGTCTCGCCGAGCACGAACCGCCGCCCGTCGTGCCAGTACGCCGGGAGGCGCTGGAGGCTTTCGTCGACGATCTCGACGTCGGGTCCGGGCGGCGTGGGCGGTCGGCGCTCCAGGACCGAATTGGGGACGGACGGGTGGCCGGGGCTCGCGTCGGCGTAGGCGCATTGGAGACCGGAGCCGGCGGTGGCCAGCAGGGCCGCCAGCGAGAGGAAGGTTCGGCGCATGGTCTCATCCGACGCGCGAGGTCCCTTTTCGATCTGGACGCACGGGCCGATGACGCGAGGTTTCGGGCGTGCGATGGTCCGCGGGTGGTCGGCGCCCGTGAGGTCCTCGGTCAGGGGTCGCCCCTTTCTCGCACGCTCGCCGGCTGGGAGCTGCGCGACGGGCAGCTCGCGATGGCCGAGGCGGTCGAGCGCGCGCTGGCCGAAGAGCGCCCCCTCTTCGTGGAGGCGGGGACCGGGACGGGTAAGACGCTCGCGTACCTCGTGCCGGCCGTCCTCAGCGGTCGGAAGGTCGTCGTGTCGACCGCGACCCGCGCCTTGCAGGAGCAGATCTTCACCAAGGACCTACCCCTGGTCGCCCAGGTGCTCGCCGCGCACGGGGTCGAGTTTCGCGCCGCGCTGATGAAGGGCATCTCGAACTACCTTTGCCTACGGCGCCTCAACGAAGCGCGCGCCGCAGGTGGACTCGACGTGGCGCGCATCGTCGAGTGGTCCCGCGAGACCGAGACGGGCGACCGGGCCGAGCTCACGGACCTGCCGGAGGACGCGTCGCTGTGGCGGGACGTCGCATCGTCGAGCGAGACCCGCATTGGGCAGGGGTGCCCCCACTTCGACGAGTGCTTCGTCACGCGGATGCGTCGGGAGGCGGAAGATGCGCAGCTCGTCGTCGTCAATCACCACCTGTTCCTCGCCGACCTCGCGCTCCGCGCCGGGCCTCGCGGCGGTCGCGCGAGCGTCCTGCCACCGTACGATGCCGTCGTCTTCGACGAGGCCCACCAGGTCGAGGACATCGCGACGGACTTCTTCGGCATGCGCGTCTCGAGCGCCCGCGTCGACGCGCTGGTCCGCGATGCCGAGCGGGCCCTGAGCGCGGCCAATCGACTCGAGGCGCTGACCAGCGGCCCGGTGAGCTCGACGCTCCGCGGCCTGCACGAAGCCGCCGCCGAGTTCTTCGCGGCCCTCGGCTCGAGCGCGGCCTCCACCGACGCGCGCCGGGTCCTCGGCGCGTCGGACCTGACCGACGCGGTTCGGCGCGGGCACGACGCGGTCGACCTGCGCCTCGAGGCCCTCGAGGGGGTCGCCGCCGTCCGGCCCGAGGAGGCCGTCCAGCTCATCGCGCGGCGCGCCGCCGACCTGCGGGCCGATCTCCGCAGAATCCTCGGGGAAGGGAGCGAAGGGGACGACGCCCGCGCAGGGGACTTGATTCGCTGGGTCGACGTGAGGTCCCGCAGCGTCTCGCTCGGTGCCAGCCCGGTCGAGGTCGGCGCCCTGCTTCGGACCCAACTCTTCGATCGCGTCGGGTGCGTCGTCTGCACGAGCGCCACGCTCTCCACCAACGGCAGCTGTCACTTCGCCAAAGTCCGGGTCGGGGCGCCGCCCGACACCGAGGAGCTCGTCGTCCCGTCGCCGTTCGACTTCGCGACGCACGCGGCGCTCTACTTGCCGGAGGACCTGCCCGAGCCCTCGGACCCCGCGTTCGAGGCGGCCGCGGTCGGACGGATCGCGGAGCTCGTACAGATGACGGACGGCGGGGCCTTCGTCCTTTGCACCTCCACGCGCGCCATGAGGGCGATCCACGCGCGCCTCCGGGGCGTCGTCGATCTGCCGCTGATGGTCCAGGGCGAGCGTCCCAAGCATCTGCTCCTTTCGCGGTTCCGCGCCAGCCGACGGGCCGTGCTGGTGGCGACGATGAGCTTCTGGGAGGGCGTCGACGTGCCCGGCTGGGCCCTTCGCCTCGTCGTCATCGACAAGATCCCCTTCGCCCCCCCCAACGATCCGGTCGTGATGGCCCGCTGCGCGAAGATCGACCGCGATGGCGGAAACGGCTTCGCGCAGTATTCGGTGCCCTCGGCCGCCGTGACCCTCAAGCAGGGGTTCGGGCGCCTCATCCGATCCCAGGAGGACACGGGCATGGTCGCGATCCTCGACCGGCGCATCGTGCGCCGCGGCTACGGTCGGGCGCTCCTGGCCAGCCTGCCCCCCGCGCGCCGGTTCCGCAGCCTCGCGGATCTCCGCGAGTTCTGGGCGTGCATCGAGTCGGCGCGGGGGGCCGCGGACCCGATGGCCGCGTCGTGAGCCGGGGCGAGAAACGTCGGCCCGAGCGGTGTCCCGCCGCCGAGGTCGTGCTAAAAGGGCGGGAATCATGAGTGAGATCAACGCCGTTCTCGCGCGCGTCATCCTGGATTCGCGCGGGAACCCCACCGTCGAGGTCGAAGTGCAAACCGCGCTCGGGCAGGGCCGGGCCGCCGTGCCGAGCGGCGCGTCGACCGGAGAGCACGAGGCCCTCGAGATGCGCGACGGTGACTCCACGCGCTGGGGCGGCAAGGGAGTCGACAGGGCGGTCGAGAACGTCAATCGAACGCTGGGGCCGTCGGTCGTCGGCATGGACGCGCTGGACCAGCCCGCGGTCGACGCGGTCCTGCTCGAGGCCGACGGCACGCCGAACAAGAGCAAGATGGGCGCAAACGCGATCCTCGGCGTGTCCCTCGCGGTCGCGCGGGCGGCGGCGGACTCGGTGGGCCTGCCGCTGTGGCGCTACCTCGGCGGGGTTCAAGCGCGCGTGCTGCCGACGCCCCTCATGAACATCCTGAACGGCGGCGTCCACGCGGACAACGGACTGGAGATTCAGGAGTTTATGATCGTTCCGTCCGGCCTACCGAGCTACGACGACGCCGTCCGCGCCGGGACCGAGGTCTTTCACACGCTCAAGAAATTGCTCAAGGACAGGGGACTGACGGTGGCCGTCGGCGACGAAGGGGGGTTCGCGCCCCGCCTCAAGTCGAACGAGGAGGCCGTCGAGTACGTCCTGCGCGCGGTCGAGGGGGCCGGGTACAAGCCGGGCAAGGACATCGACGTGGCGCTCGATTGCGCGGCGAGCGAGTCCTTCGACCGAAAGACGGGCAAGTACACGTTCGACAAGAAGACCGTGACGCCCGACGAGCTCGTCGGCATCTACGACGATCTCTCGCGCAAGTACCCGATCGTGTCGATCGAGGACGGGTGTGCCGAGGACGACTGGGACGGCTGGAAGGCGCTCACGCAGCGGGTGGGCGATCGCGTGCAGCTCGTCGGCGACGACCTCTTCGTCACCAACGTCGAACGCCTCCGCCGGGGCATCGAGTCCGGCACGGCCAACGCGATCCTCATCAAACTGAACCAGATCGGGACGCTCACCGAGACGCTCGATTGCATCCGTCTGGCCACCGGAAGCGGCTACCGTTCGATCATCAGTCACCGATCCGGCGAGACCGAGGACGCGTTCATCGCCGACCTGGCGGTGGCGACCAACGCGGGGCAAATCAAGACCGGCAGCCTTTCGCGCTCCGATCGCGTGGCGAAGTACAATCAGCTGACGCGCATCGCGTTCGAGCTCGGCGGTGGGGGGGTCTACGCGGGACGAAAGGCCCTCGCACGCTAGGCGGACTAGACTCTCGCTATCACATCGTTCAGGGCATAAGAGAAGCTCGCGGTAGGTTGAGCACAGCACACAGGCAGAGGGCGGCGAACATGGCGAAAGCGAAGGTCGCGGTGATCAAGTGCAAGCCGGAGACGATCCTCACGGACATCGAACGCGTCTGCGAGCTGGGCGGCCTCACGCAAGCCCTCGCGCGCGGCCGGACCTCGATCCTCAAGGACAACATTTCGTGGCACTACCCGTTTCCGAGCGCGAACACGACGCCCTGGCAGATGGAGGGGACGATCCTCGCGCTCAAGAACGCGGGGCTGACCGACATCACGTGCGTTCAGAACAAGACCGTCGTCACCAACGCGTTCAAGGGTGAGGACCTCAACCACTACGTCCCGCTCTTCAAGAAGTACGAGATCCCGGTTCTCTACAACTTCAAAGAGACGGACATGAAGTGGGTCGAGTACCGACCCAAGGCGACGATGCACGTGCTTCATCGCATCTTCCCGGAGGGGATCCAGATCCCGGACTACTTCTTCGGCAAGAACATCGTTCACCTGCCGACGATGAAGTGCCACATCTACACGACGACCACCGGCGCGATGAAGAACGCGTTCGGCGGACTCCTCGCCACCAAGCGGCACTACACGCACTCGTGGATTCATCGGACGCTCGTCGACCTCCTCGCGATACAAAAGGAGATCCACACAGGCCTCTTCGCGGTCATGGACGGGACCACCGCGGGCAACGGCCCCGGGCCGCGCACGATGATCCCGGTCATCAAGGACTACATGCTCGCGAGTGCCGACCAGGTCGCCATCGACGCCGTCGCCGCCAAGATGATGGGCTTCGATCCGATGAGCCTCGAGTACGTCAAGGTCGCACATGACGACGGGCTCGGTGTGGGCGATCCCCGCGACATCGAGATCGTGGGCGACGACGTCTCACGCGAGAGCTGGGGCTTCCGGGTCGGCGACAACCTCGCGAGCCACGCCGGGGACATGCTCTGGTTCGGGCCGCTGAAGAGGCTGCAGAAGGTCTTTTTCCACACCCCGCTCGTCAACGTCTTCATCTTCGCGAGCGAGGCGTACCACGACTATTACCGGTGGCCGGTCAAGGACCGACGGGCGTTCGAGAACTGGAAGGCGGAGACCTCGTGGGGGCGCCTCTTCGACGCGTACGAGCGCGGCGAGGGGCCCGCGGCGTCCCGTCCCCGCGGCGGCTCGGCGGCCGCGAACGGCGCGCACGTCCAGGCCGGCGCGTAGGGGTTGTCGGTAGTCCGCTCCCTCGCTCGCTCGAACGAGGCGAGAGTTCGGACGACATACCCAACTTGGTCTACCCGGCTGTCGATGGTGTTACGCTGGTAGCAAGGCGAGCCATGCGCCGCCGCCGCCGGCGTGATGAAGACCCTGCAAGAGATGCTTCGCGAGCTCGCGAAGCCGGAAGTCGTCGAGTTCGCGGTCGCGAGCGACAGGCTGCCTTGCGTCAAGATCGGCGACCAGTACCACCCGGTCGACGACACGCCGCGCCCGACCGACGGCATCCTCGAGATGCTCACGTCCGCGGGCGGCAGCCGATACGTGGACGACCTCGAGACCCGGCCGGCCGCCTGGACCCTGCGCGTCGACGGGCTGGGCACCGTGGAAGTTCGGGCGATCACGCACGCCGGGCGCGTCCAGGCGCGCTTCAAGCTGGCGTCACGCGCGGTCGCGCGCGGGCCCGAGCCGCCCCGCCGCCCCGACGACCGTGATTCCGAGATCTCCGATCCCATGCTGCGCGGGGCGCTGGTCAAGCCGCCTCCCAAGGCCGCGCCGCGCGAGCCGCCGAAGCCCCCGAAGCAGCCGACCCTGACCGACCTGCTCGAGGCCGCGCGCGCGGTCAAGGCAACCGATCTTCACGTCGTGGCGGGGCGGCAGGCGCACGTCCGCGTGGGTGGCGAGCTCACGCCCCTGGATGGCGCGGCGGTCGTGACGGAGGCGACCGCGCAGGAGATCCTGGGGCCGATCGTCCCCGAGCGGCTCGCGGCCGTTCTTGCGGAGCATGGGTCGTGCGATTTCGCCCTCGAGTTCCCGCCGCACGGTCGCTTTCGGGTGAATGTGTCGCGTCAGCGTACGGGCCTCAAGGGGTGTTTTCGGTGCATCCCGCCCGGCGTGCCGACGCTCGCCTCTCTGGGTTTGCCTCCGGAGATCGAGCGGGCAACGCACCATCACCAGGGGCTCGTGCTCGTTACGGGTCCCACTGGCCACGGCAAGACGAGCACCCTCGCGGCGATCGTCGACATCCTCAACCGCGAGACGACCCACCACATCATTTTGGTGGAAGACCCGGTCGAATACATCCACCCGCGCAAGAAGGCCATGATCAGCCAGCGGGAGGTCGGGACGCACACGAAGACCTTCGCCGCCGCGCTCAAGGCGTCGTTGCGCGAGGACCCCGACGTCATCGTCGTAGGCGAGCTGCGCGACACCGAGACGGTCCGGATGGCGCTCGCGGCGAGCGAGACGGGGCACCTCGTGCTCGGGACCATGAACACGCCGAACGCCGCGAAGACCATCGATCGGCTCGTCGACCTCTTTCCGCCCGACGATCAGCAGCAGGTGCGTATGACGCTGGCCGGCGGATTGCACCTCATCGTGAGCCAGCGCCTCATCCCGGACGTCGGCGGCCAGTCGATGGCCGTCGCGGTCGAGCTGCTGCCGGGGTCCGTCGCGCTCTGGAGCCTCATCCGCGACAACAAGACGTTCCAGATCCCGAGCTTGCAGCAGCGCGGCAAGGGGTTCGGGATCGTCCGGCTCGACGAATCGCTGGCGGACCTCGTGCGCGCAGGGCGGACGACGCGAGAGGCGGCGCTCGCGGTCGCCGAGGATCCCGAGGAGCTCGACGCCGTCCTCGCCGGCAAGCGGGCGCCCGTCGCCGCCGACGCCAAGCCGAAGCCCGAAGCGGCCGGGATCCTCGGCAAGGCGGGAGGCATCTTCGGAAAGCGGGGCGGCTGATGGCGAAGATCGACCTCCTTTTCGACGCGCTGCTGGCCTCCGGCGGCAGCGACCTACACCTCGGAATCACGTACCCGCCCCTCATGCGCCTGCGGGGCGATCTCGTCGCGATGCGCGAAGAGCCGATCACGCCTCCCGAGATGGAGTCGCTCCTCTTCGAGATCGCCAGTAGCGAGCAGCAGAAGACGATCGCCCTAGCGCTCGATCTCGACTTCGCCTACGCGTACGCCGACAAGGCGCGCTTTCGAGCCAACTACTTCTACAAGACGACCGGGCTCGCCGCGGTCTTCCGCACCATCCCGACGAAGATCCTGAGCCTCGACGACCTCAAATGTCCGCCTTCCGTGCGCCGTCTCGCCGAGCGGCGCGCGGGCTTGGTCCTCGTGACGGGACCGACCGGGTCGGGCAAGTCGACCACCCTCGCCGCCATGGTCGACCATATCAACAGGACGCGAGCGTGCCACGTGCTCACCATCGAGGACCCGGTGGAGTTCGTGCACACCCCGCAGAAGGCGAGCATCACCCACCGCGAGATCGGCATTCATGCCTCGACGTACGCGCACGCCATCCGCAGCGCCGGTCGCGAAGATCCCAACGTGATCCTCATCGGCGAGCTTCGAACGAACGAGACCATGAAGCTCGCGCTCCAGCTCGCGAGCTTCGGCATCCTGGTCTTCGCCACGGTCCACACGAACAGCGCGGCCGCGACGATCGACCGCATCGTCAACGCGTTCCCGGCGGACGAGCAACCCCAGGTCCGCGGCATGCTCGCGGAGAGCCTCGCGGGGATCGTCGCCCAGCAGCTCCTTCGCACCGCCGACGGCAAGAAGCGCGTCGCGGCCCACGAGATCCTCGTCGGGTCGCCGGCCCTCGCGTCGATGATCCGCGAGAACAAGACCTTCCAGGTGCCGAGCCTGATGCAGGGCGGTCAAGCGCAGGGAATGCAAACCATGGACATGGCGCTCGAACGGCACGTGCGCGAAAAGACCATCTCCGCGGAGACCGCGCTCGAAAAGGCGATCGACAAGGAGACCTTCGCGAAGCTCCTCAAGCAAAACGAAATGGCTCCGCTCTGACGCAACGGAACCGCGACAGGCGACGCTTCGGCGAAGTACCATGGCCGCCGATGCCGACGGAAGATCCCGAGTGGGGTAGCTTCCTTCAGGCCGCCTTTCTTGCCGTGCTCGAGGCTGCCGACGAAGGGCTCGTCGTGTTCGACGAGGACGGACGGTGCCGCATGATCGGGCGCCGGGCCGGTGAGCTCTTCGGCCTCGAGCCCGCGGCCTACGTCGGGCGAAACAGCGCCGAGGTGCTCGGCGCGTTCGCTCTCGCGTGCGAAGAGCCGGAGAGCTTCGTGCAGTCGGCCGGGGTCGACGCTCCTCGCGGCCATGGCCCCGGAGGAGACGTCGACGTCCGGCGTCCCCGGCCGCGCACGGTGGTCGTCCGCGGCTCGGCCATCGTGCGCGAGGGGCGCGTCGTCGGGCGGCTCATCGTCCTGCGCGACGTGACCCGCGAGCGGGCGGCGGAGCGCGCCGGCAAGCAGCTTCAGGCACGGCTCGCCGAGTTGACGCCGTTCGATCCGCTGACCGGCTTGCTCAACCAGCGTCGCTTCCGCGAGGAGCTCGAGCGCGAGCACGGGCGCAGCACGCGCGCGTGGGACAGCTACGCCGTCCTGCGGCTCGACATCGACGGAATGGGCTCGCTCAACGAGGAGTTCGGAGTGCCGGTGGGGGATCAAGTCCTCGAACAGGTCGCGTCACGCCTGAAGTCGTGCCTGCGCGAGTACGACGTGATCTCGAGGCTCGACGGGGACGAGTTCGGCGTGCTCCTGCCGGGGGCCGACGCCATCGCCGCGGGCGCGGTGGGCGACCGCATGATCAAGACGATCGTGGCGTGCTCGCTCGGGCTCGAAGGAGACCGCCGCGTGTCGCTCTCGGTCGGTTGCGCCGTCTGGGTTCCGCCGTCCGGGGAATCGGGCGCCGACATCGCCCACCGCGCGGGGCTCGCCGTGGTCGAGGCGCGTGAGATGGGCGGGGGCCGCGTGTTCGTCGACGAGCAACCGCCCCAAGCCATGTGAACTTTCAGCGGGCCCGCTCGAGATACTCCTCGTAGGTACCGCCGAAGTCGACGACCTCGCACCCGGGGCGCTTGTCGCCCTCGGGGCGGTCGCGCAGCTCGATGACCCGCGTCGCCAGCCGCGCGACGAAATGGTGATCGTGGCTCACGAAGACGCACGTCCCCTGGAAGGCCAGCAGACCGTCGAGCAAGCCTTCGATGGACTCGATGTCCAGGTGGTTCGTCGGCTCGTCGAGGACCAGGACGTTGTGGCGCCCGAGGACGACCTTACCGAGGAGCAGGCGCGCCGCCTCCCCGCCCGACAGCGCCTCGGCGGGCTTGAGGGCCGCCTCGCCGCTGAAGAGCAGGCGGCCGAGGATGGCGCGGATCTCTTCCTTGGTGCGTCGCGTGTCGAAGCGATAGAGCCACTCGTACGGAGTGGAGCCCTTGGCGGTCTCGCCGAGCGCCTCGTGATGATCCTGCGCGAAGTAGCCGACGCTCGCGTCGTGACCCCACCGGATCGAGCCCGAGTCCGGAGTGAGCGTGTACGGCTGGGTCTCCGCGTCGAGGCCGCGGTACGCGCCGACGACGAGCTTCAGCAACGTGGATTTCCCGATTCCCGAACGGCCGATGACGGCGACCCGATCGGCGCGATTCAGGTTCAGGCTCACGCCGTCGAGGACCGCCTTCGAACCGAAGGCCTTGCCCACCCCCTCCACGCGCAGCACGTCGCGCCCGCTCGGCTTCTCCATCTCGAACCGCACGTAGGGTCGGACGAGGCTCGAGCGCTTCGCGCCCTTCGTCTCGACGATCTCCTCGAGCTTCTCGATCTGCTTGAGGCGGCTCTGCGCCTGCTTGCTCTTGGACGCGTGCGATCCGAACCTTTGAACGAAGTCCTGAAGCTCGCCGATCTTTTTCTTGGCGGTCTGGGCGGTGGCCTCCGCGCGCTGCTTGTTCTCGTACTTGGCCGCGACGAACTCGGCATAGTTGCCCGAGTAGATCGTGATGGTTCGATAGTCGATGTCGGCCACGTGCGTGGCGACGGAGTTCAAGAAGTGGCGGTCGTGCGAGACGACGAGGAGCGTGCCGCGGTACTCGTCGTGCAAGAACCGGATGAGCCAGTGGATCGACTCGAGGTCGAGGTGATTGGTGGGCTCGTCGAGCAGCATGACGTCCGGCCTTCCGAAGAGGACTTTGGCCAAAAGGACGCGCAGCTTGTAGCCGGCCGGCAGCGAGCGCATCGCGTCGCCGTGCCTTTCGCCCGTGATCCCCAGCCCCACGAGCAGCTCGGACGCCTGACTCTCCGCCGAGTACCCGTCGTGCTCGGCGATGACGCCCTCGAGCTCGCCGAGCCGGACACCGATCGCGTCGTCGACCTCGCCCGCCAGGAGCCTGTCCTTCTCGACCATCGCGGCCCAGAGCGGGGCGTTGCCGCCCATCACCGTGTCGATGATCCGCTGCCCGTCGTACGCGAAGTGATTCTGTTCGAGGACCCCGATGCGCAGGCCGGGCTGCACGTCCACGGAGCCGGCGTCCCACTCCTCTTGACCCGCGAGCATCTCGAGCAGAGTCGATTTGCCGGCCCCGTTCGCCCCCGTCACCCCGTAGCGTTTCCCCGGGTCAAACTGGAGGCTGACGTTCTCGAACAGGATCTTCGGTCCGTATCGCTTGGTCACGCTGGAGAGGAGGATCATGGCGAAAGGACCGCCCCCCTTAGCACGCGCGCGGCCGATTCGCGCGAGGCTCGGTAGCTTTCGGTAGCAATGCTGCGTACTTGCTAGATACGCCGCCAGGAAGCCTGTACGCTCGAGGAGAGCTTTACCGCGTGCGCGACGCAACTTTCTACGCGAGCAGTCTCCTCGAACTGGGCAAGTTGAAGGGGGCCTCCGAACGGCGGGCGTCGTGGCGCCAGTCGATGGCGGCGCTCGCCCGCGCCACGGCCGAGGAGGGCCCCGGTCCGCTCGAAGGGTTGCACCCGGGCGCGCTTCTCGGCGGCGTGCGCGTCGCGCTCCAGTGCGGTCTCGCGGACGATCTCGACTGGCTCGCGCCGGCGGCCGCGGGCGCGGCGCTCTACGAGCTCGCGGCGGCGCTCCCCATCGGGTCCGAGCAACGCGAGATCGGGCGGCGTGTGCTCGCTCGACTTCTCGCGGCGGACGCCGAGACGTTCGTCGTCATCGCTCGGCGCATGGCGCTCGCCGGGGGCCGCGGCCTCGACACCCCGGGGATGCGCGCGCGCATCGCGCTCGCGACCGAGCTCCCCGTATCGCAGGGAATCCCGGACGGTGCGCTCGCCTTGGCGCTCGCGTCCCGTCGCGATCTGGCCCGCGAGTGGATCGACGTGCCCTCCACCGGTTCGCTCCCGTCTCGCCGGCTCGCGGCGCGGCTCATCGAGCGTGCCGCGTTCGAGGCGTCGCGGAGGGCGGGCCAAGGAGATGACCACAGCCTGCGCGTCTTTCGCGGCGACGCGGTGT
>DATGJA010000297.1:0-4044 GCA_035295445.1 Polyangiaceae bacterium
CGGCGGCGCCGGCGGCAGCGGCGGCGCGGGCGGCGGCGGCGCCGGCGGGCTGTCGGGGGGCATCGTGTGGTCAGGCACCGCACCGACCATCGACGGGGCGATCGTCATGAGTCAAGCCACGCTCAGCCGAGTCACCTTGGGCGTGAGCGGCCCGGGCGGCAGCGGCGGCGGCGGCAAGACGGCGGGCAAGGACGGGATGGCCGCTGCGGTCATCGCGTTGCCTTAAAGGGCTGCCGAATAGCAACCGACCTCCGATCCGGGCCGATGTGGGCATCGGATGCAGGGCGAGAACCGCCCGCGGCGGAGGAGGACAGATCATGTCAGGTGCATTTCGCTCGGGGCAGGGGGCGTGCGTCGCGAGGTCGCGCGCGAGTGCCATTCTGGTCGCGCTGTCGTCGGCGTTTCATGTGGCGTGCTCGAGCGCGGGCTTCGCCCCCGTCTCGGCCGAAGGGGGCGACACGTCGGACGCCGAGAGCGTCGAAGCGAGCCCCGTCATCGTTCGTCCGCCCGAAACGGGGCGGGACGCGTCCGCCGCCGACGGCGCGAACGCCGACGCCCTCGGGACCGACGTCGTGACGGCCGACACGGCGTCCTCCGACGCCATGACAGCCGAGGCATCGCCCGAGGCGAGCGTGGCGGCGCCCCCGGTCGACGCGGGCGCTCCGTGCGACGGGGCCTCGCTCACGGGCGACCCGAACAACTGCGGCGCCTGCGGGAACGTCTGCACCACCACGGTCGCCAACGCGGTTCCCGCGTGCACGAACGGCTCGTGCACCGTGGCGTGCGCGCCGAAGTTTCACGCGTGCGGGACCGGCGCGGGCACGACGTGCGCGGACGACACGAGCACCGCTTCGTGTGGTAGCTCGTGCACCCCGTGCGCCGGGCCTCCATCGGGGGCGACGGAAGCGTGCACCGCCGCCACGGACGGCGGCGCGTACGCGTGCGGCTGGTCGTGCACGAGTCCCCTCAGCGCGTGCGGCAGCTCGTGCGTCAATCTAGAGAGCGACAACGACAACTGCGGGACGTGCGGCAACAAGTGCTCGACGCAGGTCACGAACGCGACGGACACCTGCCAGGGCGGCGCGTGCCATCTGTCCTGCAATGGCGGCTATCACATGTGCACCTTCAAGACGGGGAGCGCGTGCTCGGACGACACGAGTCCCCAAAGCTGCGGCACCTCGTGCACGCCGTGCACCCCGCCGGCAGGAGCCACTGCGACGTGTGTCCCTTCGGCGGGCGCCTACGCCTGCAGCTTCAGCTGCAACGCAGGCCTCGCCCAGTGCGGGAGCGCGTGCGTCGACTTCACCTCGGACGCGAACAACTGCGGTGCGTGCGGCCACAGCTGCGGTCCTGGAACGTGCAGCAGCGGCCAATGCCAACCGTGGGCCGTGTCCCCCGTCACCGCCGCGAGCACGCCGTATTTTCTAGCGAGTGATGGCAAGTACGTGGCCTGGGGCGACCTGAGCAGCAAGTCCTGTTCGTTGGCGACTGTGTCGGGAAATGGGCCCTTCCCCTTTGGGAGCGGCGGGATCCCGTATGGAACAGCCCTCGTATCGGGCCGTGCAGCTTGCGTCATACAAGCGGGCAGCGACATCCAGTTGTGGACCGTAGTCCCAACTAACCTCCCCGCGTCCAGCAGGCCGACGGTCACCCTCACCGGTGCCGATGCGGGCAATGCCTTCGGGTTGGCGCTCGACCCGCTGGGCAATTCCGCGTACCTGACCGATCAACTGAGCTCCGGCGGCATGACGAGCAGCTTGACGTCCATTTACACCTGCAACCTCGGTCCCACGCCGAGCTGCAACCAGGTTAACTATTTTCCTTCGACGAGCGGTGGTCGATTGGCCACCAACGGCGTCAACCTCTACGTCGCCGAGGGAGGAAACGGCACAGTCGGCGGCTTAGGCCTCGGGGGCGGTGGCTGGTTCGACGTGGCGAGCGGGCAAGGGACCGTGTACGCCGTTGGCATCGACTCAACCTCGGTCTACTGGTCTGGCGAGGGTTCCTCTACTTCCGCTATCGGGAGGGCGCCCCTCTTTGGCAGCTCGGTCACGCCGGTCCTCACGGGCGTGGTCGGCGCGATTGCCGCTGTCGGCTCCGACGGCATGCTTGTCTACTTCGCGGTCCAGCCCACTTCGGGAGCCAGCTACGTCGCCTCCGTCCCCGTCGCCGGTGGTACCCCAACGACGATCTACACCGCCAGCTCCAGCGGCCGCATCATCAACGACCTGGTGTACGCCGGAGGGGCGGTGTTCTGGACGGAGTCCGATGCGTCCGAGGGCAACGGCGCGGTCTACGGCCTGCGCGTCCCGTGACGTGGGCCATGGTCCCTTTTGGCCCGTTCTACCCGCTGATCCTCCAGGCCGTCATGAATCACGCCGAGCGTCTCGTCGACCTTCTCGTCGAGCGGGAGCGGCTCCTCGGCGACTTCGAGGCGGGCGCCGTGTGGCTCATCGGGCGGGCGACCGAGCTGCAGTGCGTCGCCGCGATGGCCGTCGTGGATTGGCAAGACGGGCGCCTGACGCCCGAGGCAGCTGCCGGCAAGCTCGCGCGGTATGTGCGCGAGCTCCACGACGGCCTCGCCATGCACATGGACATCGAGATGCCCGCGTGCTGCCGCCCGCTGTCCAAGACGCTGCCGGGGGACGGGCCCGCGATCGCCGCCGGATGGCGACCGGCGCGGCCGCGGCTCGCGCGAGGCACCGTCGCGTCGCGCGAGGCGCGCAACCGAACCGGGACGTAGCCGAAGGGGGGGCAATGGCTCCTCCCACGATTTCTCATCGCCCCTCGCTTCGCCCGCTCTTTTGCGCTCTGTCCCTCCCGCTCGCGGTCGCCTGCGCGCAGGGCGTCGGGGACGCGGGGTTCCAAGACGCCCCGCCCGATGCGTCCGTCGCCCCGGCGCGGCGCAGCTCAGGTCCTTCGGCGGCCGACGGGCGCGCCCCGAGCGCGCCACAAGCGCCGCCCGACCACGGGCCCGCAGTCGCCGACGGCGCACCCGAAGCGTCCGCGAGCGACGCGGGCGACGACGAGTCACCGCGGGCCGATGCGTCCGACGCGGGCGACGGCGGCGAGGGGGCCACCGACGCGGTCGCGGCGGACGGGTCGGGCGACGCCGGCGCCCCGACGGACGATGCGGCGGGAGATGACGGCAGCGTCCAGGACGTGCCCGCCGGCGTCGCGCCCGCCGACGCCGGCGACCTCCTGATCAGCGAGGTGATGTTCTATCCGAGCGGGCCCGAGCCGCAGTCCGAGTGGTTCGAGGTCTACAACCTGGCGGACTCGCCGCGGCTGCTCAGCGGCCTGACGATCCAGGACGGCTATCCGCGAACCCACGTCATCGCGTCCGATCCGCCGGTGGTCGCGCCGTCCCACGCGTACGTCGTGCTCGTGCGAAACCAAGTGGCGGCGGTGGACGAGCTCGTGCCTCCGGCTTCGATCGTCTACGAGTACGGGGCGGGGCTCGCGTCCGGCCAGGGAATCGAGCTCGAGAACGGCACCACCGGGGACGTGTCGCTCTGGAATGGCGGGACGCTCGTGGCGGACGTCCCCTACGGGGCGTGGGGCATGGCGTCCGTCGGGCAGAGCATCGAGCTCGGGAGCCTCGTGCTGGCGGGCAGCGATCAAGCCGGCGCGTGGTGTCTGGCACAGTACGCTTGGGCGTCGGGGAGCGACGACGGCACGCCCGGGGCCCCCAACGATTGTCCGTAGCCCCTAGGACCTGCCCGGCGGGCGAGCGTACGTGCAGCCGCCCAATGGGACAGGTTCTCAGCCGCGCATCCCCTCGGTGAGCTCCTCGCCCACGCCGCGAAGCCGCGGGTCGAGTGCGTCGCGGGCGGCCTCGCCCACCAGGTTCAGCGCGGCGACCGTCGTCAGCAGCGCGGCGACGGGGAAGGCGATGAGCCACCACGCATGGGGATGCGCCCGCGCTTCTCCCATGGACTCGCCCCACGACGCGATCGTGTCGGGGGAGCCCGCGCGAAGGAAATCGACCGTCGCCTCTACCACGATGACCGACGCGACTCCGAACGCCGCGGCGACGATCGC
>DATGJA010000298.1:0-3807 GCA_035295445.1 Polyangiaceae bacterium
GTGCGCGTACGCGAGCGCGCGCGTCACCTGGAGGAACGCCCCGAGGAGCCGCACGAGGGGCCACTGCGCCTTGAGGCCCGGGCGGGTGATGACGTCGCGGAGGGACCGTTTCTTGACGATCCGCATCGTGTAGTAAGGCTGCCCGTCGGGCAGCGACCCCATGTCGTAGACCGGCACGACGTTCGGGTGCTCGAGCTGCGCGGTCAGGTGGCCCTCCGCCACGAAGCGGCGGCTCACGTGCGGCAGGGCGTCCTTGCCCCGCTTGAGCGTCTTGACGGCGACGGTGCGACCGATGGTGCGATCCAGCGCGCTCGTCACCAGCCCGACGCCGCCCGCGCCGAGCAGCTCGCCGATCTTGTAGCGGGGTCCCGGCGGATTGGACGAGGCGGGCAGGCCCGTCCCCTTGCGTCCGCCCGGCTCGGTGTCGCGCTGCTTGGGGTCTTCCGGGCGCGCGTAGGGGGTGGTCTCGCGGCCGGCCGAGTCCGCGACGAGCGACGCGATGCGGAGGGGGTCGAGCGAGGAGCCCCCGAAGAGCTCCTCGGCCGTCTGCGACTCCCCGCCGCTCCCCCAGCGCGCGCCGAGCTCCCACAGCTCGGCCGACGAGAGCCAGCCGCGCGCGACCGCCTCGAGAGCAATCGCGCGCGCGTCGCGGACCCGCATGGCGGATAGCTACTCAATCACAGAAATCACCGGAGCGATGCTCAGGATCGGAAAAGCTCCGTCCGCCTGGGCTGCGGTGCTGGCCGTGACCTGGGCCGGGCACTGGAACGGCGCCATCAGGCCGAGCAAGAACTCGAACGTGAGGGTGCGCGGAATGTGGTCGATGCTCACCAGGAAGACCGTGGCATTCCAGTTGGCCGCGATGGCGAAGCACGGGTCGGGCGGGTGCTGCGTCGTGTCGACGATGGACAGCCCGTGTGCCGTGTTCGGGGTATGGACGAAGAGCAGCGGCGGGCCCTCGACGGGCTGGCCGCGGAGCTCCTGTGTGATGACGTTGAAATTCAGGACGTGCACTTCAGCAACGATTTGGTCGGACGAGAAAGCCGTACCACTGGCCAAGAGCAGGCCGGCGGCGAACGCACCACCCAACGCATGCCTCATCATGGGCTCATCCTCCTCTCGGGAGTCCACGCAGCCGCAATGCCTGCAGCGCCCTTGCGCCGGCGCGCGGCCGAATCTCCCCCAAATTGCAAAGTACGCCCTTTGGCCCTAGAGAGACCAGGGGTCGCACGTACGTGCGGTCAGTTCGGTCGCATCAGGTGGGGGGAGAGGCCTCCGGCGGAATCGCCGTCCAGACCTTTGACCACTGAAGGGATTGCGGTCGGGCAATCTCCGGCGATAGGTTGCCTGCCGCGAAGTCCGCAGGCTCGACCGGAGGGAGAGAACGGACGACGCACCCAGAAAATCCGATGGCCAACAAGATCGTACATCTGCCCGTTGCACCGTTCGGCGGGACGCTCCGAAAAGACGCGTGGTGGGTCGGCCCCGCCACCACCGTTCTCGTCCTCGCCTCGTTCATCGCCTACGCGACGTGGCGCACGTTCGAGGGCACGGCCTACGAGTGGGAGGCGTACCTCTCGCCGTTTTACTCTCCCCTGTTCGACGTCAGCTGGGCGCACGCGTGGGGGTTGGGCTTCTTCACCCCGGCCATGCTCATCCTGCCGGGGCCGCTCAGCTTCCGGTTCACCTGCTACTACTACCGCAAGGCGTACTACCGCGCGTTCGCGTGGGATCCGCCGGCGTGCGCGGTGGGGGAGCGCGCACCGCACCGCTATAGCGGTGAGACGAAGCTCCTCATCTTCCAGAACCTGCATCGCTACGCGATGTACGTGGCGCTCGTTTTCCTCGTCATCCTATGGAAAGACGCCATCGTGGCGATCGTCGGCTGGAAGGACGGCGTCCACGTCGGGGTCGGCACGCTGGTCATGCTCGTGAACGTCCTCATGCTCAGCGGCTACACCTTCGGCTGCCACAGCGTTCGCCACCTGGTCGGCGGCGGGGTCGACAGCTACTCGACGGCCATGCTCGGAGACGTTCGCCACGGACTGTGGAAGCTGGTGAGCGTGCTCAACGAGCGGCACATGCTCTTCGCCTGGATGAGCCTCTTCTCCGTCGGGTTGACAGACCTCTACATCCGCCTGGTCGCGAGCGGCGCCATCACCGACGTGAGGCTCTTCTGATGTCCGACAAGTACGAGAAGCACGAGCACGACGTCCTCGTCATCGGGGCCGGGGGTGCCGGTCTTCGCGCCGCGATCGAGGCGAGCGCCGAGGGCGCAAGCGTGGGACTGGTGTGCAAATCTCTGCTCGGCAAGGCCCACACCGTGATGGCCGAGGGGGGCGTCGCGGCGGCCCTCGGTTACGTCGAGCCCAAGGACAACTGGAAGGTCCACTTCCGCGACACGATGAAGGGCGGCCGCTACCTCAACGCGTGGCGCATGGCCCAGCTGCACGCCATGGAGGCGCCCGACCGGGTCAAGGAGCTCGAGGAGTGGGGCGCGCTCTTCGATCGGACGGCGGACGGTCGCATCCTGCAGCGCAACTTCGGCGGCCACAAGTACCCCCGGCTCGCCCACGTGGGCGATCGCACGGGGCTCGAGATGATCCGCACCCTCCAGCAGCACGGCATCCACTGCGGCATGCGCGTGTACATGGAGGCCACGGTCACGCGCCTCTTGACGGACGGGGACAAGGTCCGCGGCGCGTTCGGATACTGGCGGGAGAACGGGCGCTTCGTCGTGTTCCACGCCAAGGCGGTCGTCCTGGCGACGGGCGGGATCGGGCGCTGCTTCCGCATCAACTCGAACTCGTGGGAGTGCACGGGCGACGGCCAGGCGCTCGCGTACCTCGCGGGCGCTGAGCTCATGGACATGGAGTTCATGCAGTTCCACCCGACGGGGATGGTGTGGCCCCCGAGCGTCCGCGGCACGCTCATCACCGAGGGCGTGCGAGGGGAAGGGGGGACGCTCCGCAACCGCGAGGGCAAGCGCGTCATGTTCGGCTACATCCCCGAGCTCTACGCGAACGAGACGGCGAGCACGGAGCAAGAGGCCGACCAGTGGCTTCGCGAGAGCACCTCCGGCAGCGCGTCCAAGGCGCGCCGTACTCCGGATCTCTTGCCTCGCGACATCGTCGCGCGCGCGATCTACAGCGAGGTGAAGGCCGGACGCGGTAGCCCGCACGGCGGCGTTTTCCTCGACATCTACTCGCGCCGGAGCGCCGAGGACATCAAGCGCAAGCTGCCGGCCATGTACCACCAGTTCAAGGAGCTCGGCGACGTCGACATCACCAAGGAGCCGATGGAGGTCGGGCCGACAGCCCACTACACGATGGGCGGCGTTCGGGTCGATCCCGAGACGCAGGAGTCACGGATCAAGGGCCTGTTCGCGGCCGGCGAGTGCGCAGCGGGGATGCACGGCGCGAACCGCCTGGGCGGCAACTCGCTTTCGGACCTGCTCGTCTTCGGGCGGATCGCGGGCCTGCACGCCGCCAAGTACGCCAAGGCACACGAGGCGCCGCGGCTCGACGAAGGAGAGATCGCCGAGGCCGAACGCGAGGCGCTTGCGCCCTTCGCGCGCGCCGAGGGGCCGAACCCGTTCCTGCTCCACGAGGATCTCAAGGACAAGATGCAGACGCTCGTCGGAATCATCCGCAGCGACGAGGATCTCAAGCGCGGCCTGGTCGAGATCGAGCGCTTGAAGGAGGCGACGTCGAGGGTGAAGGTCGACGGCAATCGCCATTTCAACGCGTCGTGGCATCAGGCGGTCGACATGCGCAACATGCTCGTCGTCAGCGAGGCGATGGCGCG